>CALWLM010000045.1 GCA_944381515.1 uncultured Lachnospiraceae bacterium
GTACGGAAAAGGACATCATCTCCTGCTGCCCGAAATCCGCGATCTGATTAAATACATCCTGGCGCACGATATAGCCAAAACCGGCTGCCACTCTGGCCGTCAGAAAGCCTCCCGCTATGCACAAAACAGCGCTGGCCAGCGTACACAGAAGCATCTCTCCTCCCGTGTGCAGAATATCTGCCATGGTGCTCCCAGGCGTATTAATCAGTACAGTCAGATTGCTCATATAGTCCGGCAGCCTCAGATCAAAATAAACCTGACCCAGCACAAACAGGGCGCACAGCGCGGCCATCAGCCATTCCTGTCTCCTCATCTTCTTTAAAAGTTTAATCATGTCTTCCTCCCTGCGTCAATTTTGGACAGAAAAAGGGGATGAGTTGTTTTCCCCATCCCCTGTTTAACTGGAGCAAAGACCTTTGCCTAAGTCTCTGCCAAGTGCTTAAACCCTCTCCCCGAAAGCTTACCGGTTCAAAATACTCATAAACTCCTCGCCGGTAATGGTCTCCTTCTGGTACAGATAATTGGCCAGCTCATCGAGCTTGTCTCTGTTTTCCAGCAGGATATTGACAGCTTTTTCATGCTGGCGCTTCACCAGCTCCACCACCAGCTGATCAATCCGGGCCTGCGTTTCAGCCGAGCAGGCCAGCGTGGTATCGCCGCCCAGATACTGATTGGTCACCGTCTCCATGGCCACCATATCAAATTCCTTGCTCATGCCGTAGCGGGTAATCATAGCGCGGGCCAGTTTCGTAGCCTGCTCAATATCGTTGGATGCGCCGGTGGAGGACGAATTAAAGATCAGCTCCTCCGCCGCCCGGCCGCCGGTCAGGGTGGCAATCTTATTTTCCAGTTCCGCCTTGCTCAGCAGGTATTTATTGCCCTCGTCTACCTGCATCGTATAGCCCAGCGCGCCGGAAGTACGAGGCACGATGGTGATCTTCTGAACCGGAGCGGAATTGCTCTGCTTGGCCGCTACCAGAGCATGGCCGATCTCATGGTAGGCCACGATCCTTTTCTCTTTGTCGGTGAGGATAGCGTTCTTCTTCTGGTAACCGGCAATTACCACCTCAATGCTTTCCTCCAGGTCCGCCTGCGTCACATAGCGGCGTCCATCCCTTACGGCCCGCAGAGCAGCCTCGTTGATAATGTTGGCCAGCTCGGCGCCGGAAGCGCCGGAAGCCATCCGGGCTACCTTCTCAAAGTCCACATTTTCGCCCAGCTTAATCTTTTTGGCATGTACCCGCAAAATAGCCTCGCGGCCCTGTAAATCCGGCAGCTCCACCGGTACGCGGCGGTCGAAACGTCCGGGACGGGTCAGAGCCGGGTCCAGAGATTCCGGCCGGTTGGTGGCCGCCAGAATGATAACGCCGGTATTCTCTTCAAAACCGTCCATCTCCGTAAGCAGCTGGTTCAATGTCTGTTCTCTTTCATCGTTTCCGCCAACCCGTCCGTCTCTCTTCTGACCGATGGCGTCAATCTCATCGATGAATACGATACAGGGAGCCTTTTCCTTGGCCTGCTTGAACAGATCGCGAACCTTGGAGGCGCCCATGCCGACGAACATTTCCACAAATTCCGAACCCGACATGGAAAAGAAGGGTACGTTCGCCTCGCCGGCCACAGCCTTGGCGAGCATCGTCTTGCCGGTGCCGGGAGGGCCTACAAGCAGGATGCCCTTGGGCATCGATGCGCCGATCTCTTTATATTTGCTGGGATTATGCAGATAATCCACGATCTCCGACAGGTTTTCCTTGGCCTCGTCCTCGCCGGCCACATCGGAGAATTTGATTCCCTCCGACGACTTGACATAAACCTTGGCATTGCTCTTGCCAAAGCTCATGGCGTTGGGGCCTCCGGCATTCTTCATAATCTTGCGGGACATATACTCGCCCAGTCCTATAAAGATCGCAATCGGGAGTACCCAGCTGATCAGAAAGGCAAGGATCGGCGATGTTTCCTCTATAATCTGCCCGGAGAACACCGCCCCTGCATCATGCAGCCTCTCGGCAATATCCGGGTCCGGCACCATGCCGGTACGGTAAACCGTGGTGTTTTCCTTGTCGGTAAAGAGGATTTCATTATCCTCCTGGTTATACTCCACCTGACCGATGTTCTTCTCATCGATCATGGTCATAAAGGTACCATAGTCCGTATCCACAATCCTCTGCTCCGCTACCCAGGGCATCAAAAGCAGGTTAACTAACAGCAGAACCACCAGCACTATGGTATAATAATAAATCAATGGTTTTTTAGGCTTTTTTACTTCCTGCATATTACAGTTCTTTCTCCCTTCCGGTTTTCTGTTTGTTCAAAGATTCTTCATCCAGCTTCTCATCCAGCTCGATCTGCTTATAAAGGGCCGCCAATGATGCCAGCAAAGCATGCCGCATGGTCTGCGTGGCGAAGTCAATGGCGTATTCCGCATAGAGCAGGCTTGCCTCTGTTTCATCCTCTCCTGCCCGGTTCATCTCCGAGTGAAGGTCCTTTGCCATCTGATCCTTTATCAGCTTTTCTGTCTCCTGAGCATAGGACAGCTGCGCCTTGGCCAGCTTCGCCACAGCCGGAGACCGGCTGAATTCCACCCTCTCCGTGAGCAGCAGCTTGGCTTCCCTGTACTCTTCCTGCACCTTGATGATTTCCCGGCGTATCGCTTCCTTATCGCCGTTCGTACAGGCGCGAAGGTGTCCCAGCAGCCTTGCATACTGCTGTTCCAGCTCAGCCAGCTTGACTGTAAAGATCTCTTCATTTAGTCTCATTGTCTTTATCTGCTCCTTTCCGGGATCATCCCGCCTCCTTATGTTCTTGTTATATCAGAAGCGAAAACGAAATACCATTCTCAGTTTTCCCTTTTTGTATTTACACAAAATGCAATGTGTAAAAAAAACTGACACTCTTCGTTTTCTGTCCAAACAGCAAACAAATAGTGTCAGCGTCTCTTTTCTTTATTCTTATTATCAGACTTTTTCGGGAATTCCCCGCAGCAGGATCTGCTGCAGCTGCACCGCCAGCTTTTCCTTATTCACCTGAGGGGAACCGCTGTATTTAAGCAGCACGCCGATCATGCCGCAGGCGATAAAGCGAAGGGTAACCTCCATATCGCTGTAATTCATCGACAAATCCGGATTTTTGTAGCGAACCAGTTCTCTCAGATAGGCCTCCGCCGTATCCAGCAGCAGACTCTCGATCTGACTGCGCTTCTGGGAATCCATCAGCTTCTTCAGCATCGGGTAATTGTCCACTGTAAAAGAAACAAAGGTCCGAATGGCCGCGCCCGGACTTTCTGCCTTTAACGTCTCCTGCACCAGACGCTCCGTGACCTGGCGGCAGGACCACTCCAGCACATCCATAATATCCTGGAAATGGTAATAAAATGTCTGTCGGGATATATGGCATTCTTCGATCAGCGCCTTGACCGTAATCTTGTCCACGTTTCCCTTTTTTATCATCGCCATATAGGTCTCGGCGATAACACCCTTCATATCAACCGGCATATTTTCCCTCATTCTGTCATTTACATTCACTGTCTCTTCACTTAGATCTGCCTGCCGGCGGCCGCCGCCACATGGCTCATCAGCACGGCCGTCGTCACCGAGCCAATACCTCCGGGTACCGGCGTCACCGCCTCCACAAGCTCGCCGGCCTCCGCTGTGCGCACATCGCCGCACATTTTTCCTTCTTCATCAAAATGAATGCCCACATCCAGGACAATCTGCCCCGGCCGGAAATATTCCCGGCCAAACATGCCTCTCCTGCCCGCCGCTGCAATGACGATATCTCCTTCCTGCACCCGGGCAGATAATTCCTCCGTCTTCGTGTGGCAGATGGTCACCGTGGCATTCTGTCCCAGCAAAAGCATGGCTGCGGGCCGTCCCACCACCAGACTGCGGCCCACCACCACGGCTCTCTTGCCCCGGCAGTCCACGCCGTAATGGCGCAGCACCTCCATGCAGGCCTGGGCCGTACAGGGAGGAAAACCAATCTCCTTGCCGGAAAAAACGCCGGACAGAGATAAGTCCGTCACCCCGTCCACATCCTTTTGGGGCGGAATCCTCCCCACCAGCCGCTCCTCGTTCATATGAGAAGGCAGAGGCCGCAACAGCAGGATGCCGTGGATAGCCGGGTCCTCTGCGGCCATGTCGATGGTCTCCTCCACCTCCCGCTCGGAAGCGTCCTGGGCAAGGCAGAAACGAAACGCTGCAATTCCCAGGGCCTCAGCCCGGCGGCAGGCTCCGTTTTCATAGGAGATATCGTCGGGCCTGGCGCCAACCCGGATAATGGCCAGGGCCGGATAAATCCCTTTTTCCTTAAGAAGCTCCACCTTCTGCGCCGTATCCTGATTGAGGGCAGAAGCCACCGGCCCGCCTTTCCATATCTGTCCCATTTCCTCCTCCTTTCCGGGCTTTTGCCCGCTTGTGGCCTTTTTCGTCAGCTTAGTCTTCCGTCAGCTCAGCCGTGCAACAGCCCTCCGATAAATCTCATCGGCCCTGGCCGTTCCTTTCTGAATTCTCTCCTCCATACAGGCGGTAATTTCCTCGGCCTTGTGCCGGTCCGCCATGGATCTGGCATTGATGCGGATATTCAAAGAGGCCGCCGTCAGAGCGCTCCCGGCAAGCAGGGCTGCCGCCGCGGCATCGCTCAGGGCCATGACGGATCCCTTCTCCTCGTAGACCGCAATAAGCTCCAGCGCCTCCAGACAGCACTCCATGATCTGTGCCGGTACACGGCAGGCCTCCAGCAGAGCCTCCTCCAGCCGGGCGGCTTTTTCTTCCTTCTCCTCTGCGGTGGCGCCAGGCAGGCGATAGACCGCAGCCAGGGGAGCAAAGCAGGCCGCATCGTCTTCGATCAGCTGCAGGAAGCGTTCTCTCAGCTTTTCCGCCCGCTCATTGCAGGCGATAATCTCCGCCTCCACCGCAGCATATTTTTTCTTGCCCACAGTCAAATTGCCCACCATATTGCCCAGGGCTGCGGCCAGGGCGCCTGCCAGCGCGCTGGCTCCTCCGCCTCCCGGCACCGGCTCACGGCTGGCCAGGACGCGGCAGAATTCTTTGCAGGACAGGGATGCAAAATTCGTCCCTTCCGCCGTCTGCCTTTCCGCCTGTTTTTCCGTCTGCTTTACAGTCTGTTCCATCATCCCCTTACAGCCTCCTTTCTGCCGCCTTCTTTGCCTCACACCGGTTATCGTCCAAAACGGCGCCCATCAGAAGAGCCCGCTGATCCGGCCATCCGCATCCACATCGATCTTCTCCGCCGCCGGCGCCTTGGGAAGCCCCGGCATGGTCATAATATCTCCCGTCAGCGCTACGATAAAACCGGCGCCGGCAGATATTTTCAGATTGCGCACCGTAATCTTAAAGCCGGACGGCGCTCCCAGCAAGGACGCGCTGTCCGAAAAGCTGTACTGCGTTTTTGCCACGCAGATCGGACACTTGTCAAAGCCCAGGGCCGTAAGCTTGGCCGCCTGCTTTTTCGCCGCAGGCGTCAGGACGACGCCGTCGCCGTGGTAAATCTTCTTTGTGATCGCATCGAGCTTCTCCTCGATGGACAAATCCAAGTCATAGCAATAGGTAAAATCGGAAGGCTCCTCGCAGAGGCGCACCACCTCCTGGGCCAGCTGTATGCCGCCCTCGCCTCCCTTTGCCCACACCTGGGACAGGGCCACATTTACGCCCAGCTCGCGGCATTTGTCCTCCACCAGCTTAAGCTCCGCTTCCGTATCGGTGGGGAAGGCATTGATTGCCACCACGCAGGGCAGATGATAAACCTCCCGAATATTGCGTACATGCTGCAAAAGGTTCGGCATTCCTTTTTCCAGAGCTTCCAGATTTTCCTCCGAAAGTTCCGTCTTGGGAACTCCGCCGTGCAGCTTCAGAGCGCGCACCGTCGCTACCACCACCACGGCCGAAGGCTTAAGCCCCGCCATCCGGCACTTGATATCCAGGAATTTCTCCGCTCCCAGATCGGCGCCAAAGCCGGCCTCCGTCACCACATAGTCGCCCAGCTTCAGAGCCATCTTGGTGGCCATGACGGAATTGCAGCCGTGGGCTATATTAGCAAAAGGACCTCCGTGAACGATAGCGGGCGTGTGCTCCAGAGTCTGCACCAGATTGGGCTTTAAGGCGTCCTTCAAAAGAGCGGCCATAGCTCCCGCCGCCTTCAGGTCTCCCGCCGTCACCGGCTCATCGTCATAGGTATAGCCTACGATAATCCGGGACAGCCTTTCCTTCAAATCCGTAATATCCGAGGCCAGACACAGCACGGCCATAACCTCCGAAGCCACCGTAATATCGTAACCGTCCTCTCTGGGCACGCCGTTGACCCGTCCGCCCAGACCATCGGCAACAAAACGCAGCTGTCTGTCATTCATATCCACGCAGCGTTTCCAGGTAATCCGGCGGGGATCAATATTCAGACGGTTGCCCTGATAGATATGATTGTCCAGCATGGCAGCCAGCAGATTGTTGGCCGCGCCGATGGCGTGCATATCCCCGGTAAAATGCAGATTGATATCCTCCATCGGCACCACCTGGGCATAGCCGCCGCCGGCCGCTCCTCCCTTAATGCCAAACACCGGCCCCAAGGAAGGCTCCCGCAGGGCCACCATCACCTTCTTGCCGATCCGCCGCATGCCGTCGGCCAGACCTACGGTGGTGGTCGTCTTTCCCTCTCCTGCCGGAGTCGGAGTAATGGCGGTCACCAGAATCAGCTTGCCGTCCGGGGCCTGACTTTCTTTCAGCAGGCGGTAATCAATCTTCGCCTTATACTTGCCGTAATGCTCCAGATACTCTTCGTCGATCCCCGCCTCTTTCGCCACCTGGCTGATCGGCTCCATTACAGTCTCCTGCGCAATCTCGATGTCTGACTTGTATCCCATCGTGCCCTCCTGTTTTCTTTTGTCCCTGTTCTTTATTTCAAGAACAGCTGCCGGAAATAATTCGTTTCTAATATATTTTATAATATCGGAAGCCGCATTGCAAGAGTTTACCAGAGGGTTTGCCCGGCCTCATTCGGCGGGCCTTGCCCGTTTCCCCAACCCTTGTTTTTATTTTTGTTCTCTCTCGTCCAAGTCTCTCTGGATTCCCTCCAGATAGTGAACCAGAGCTCCTCCCTTGCTGTGAATCCGGTAGGCTGTGTCAATTTCTTCAAAACGAAAAGACTTGCGGCCTCCGGCCTCCTTGCGCTGCCAGAACCGCAGCAGATGAGTAAAAGGCATATAATACATCTCATTTCTGCCCGTATAATAGATCAGCAGAAAGGCGACCCCTCCCTGCTTCTCAAAATCCGCCATAAAAGACACCTGGTGCTCATGGACATTTTGCAGCGGAAAGGTGTCCTCATGGCATTCCTTGGCATCAAAGCACACCGGAATCCCCTGTACCGCCCCGATATAGTCCACCGTACTCTTCTGGTCAAAATAAGCCAGGGTAATATGTCTCTTTTCCTTGTCGATCTCTATGGGGGTAATCGGGGTCGGAATCTTCTGAATCAGCGCCAGACCGGCGTCCCGATAGCACTGATTGGTCTGGTTAATCAAATCCTCCAGAGTCGAGCCCCTTAGTCCCCTGGAATTCCATGTTCCCATTTTTCGCCTGCCATCCTCTCTAACAATCGCGATTTCTTTCGTTTTTGGACATTGTCCGTTTAAAGAGCTCCGGTTCCGGAGCTGTGAATACCCGGCCGGACAGAAAAGAGAGCTCTCCTGTGATCTCCGGAAAGGTAAGCTTCCAGGCATGGAGAAGCTGCCGGCGCACCCCCAGCCTGCGCCATCTTTGCACGCAATCCGGGCCGGCATACTTGCTGTCTCCCACAATCGGATGCCCCAGATAGGCCAGATGAGCCCGGATCTGGTGGGAACGGCCGGTGACCAGCCGCACGCAAAGCCTGGTCAGGCCGCCTGCGTACTCCAGGGGCCTATACCAGGTCTCGATGGGCCTGGCGCCGCAGAAGGGCGATTCCGATACCGTCACCCGATTGGTTCTCTCATCCTTGCCAAGATAAGCCTTGACATGGCGCGTTTCCTCCACTCTGCCCTCCACCAGACACAGATAGTCCTTGTGAACCGTCCGGTCCTTCAGAATGGCCGACATGGTCTGAAGGCCGGCCATGGTCTTGCCGATGATCAGCAGACCGCTGGTGTTGCGGTCCAGACGATTGCAGACAGAGGGATGAAATCTCCGGTAGTCCTCCTCCGTCAGTTCGCCCTTCTCCCGCAGATAGGCCAGAGCCCATTCCACCGCCGACACATCCTCCGGCGCAGCCTTCTGAGAGAGAAGGCCGGCCGGCTTGTTAAAGAGAATAATATTCCTGTCCTCGTAGATGATCCCTTCCGCAAAAAGGCCGACCAGACGGGAGGCTCCGCCCTCATCGCCCGACCCGGACAATCCTCCTTTGGCATCCGGGCTCCTTTCGCCCGCCTCGCTGCCGGACAGCTGCTCTGTCAGACTGCGCCCCCGAAACTTTGCCAGCGTCTCTTCCGCTAAAAACAGACGAAGAACGTCGCCCTCCTTCAGCTTCTCGCTGCCCTCGCATTTTTTCCCGTTCAGCGTAATGTTTTTTTTGCGCATCATCTTGTAGAGAAAGCTCTTCGGCGCTTCGCTTAAGTAGCGGGCCAGATATTTGTCCATACGCTGACCGGCCTCCCTGGCCGAGACGGTAATCTCCTGCATCGTCAGCTTCCTTTCTTCTTGTGGATATTTCGGATCGTTTTTTTGCGCCGCTGGCCTGCATCCCGCTCCTCTGTCTTTCGCCGGCTGCCCCGCGGGTTTTCATTTTCCCGCTGCGCTCCTTTTTTTGACCGGCTGCCGCTCGTTTTCGGGCCGGCCTGCCCTTCCGCCCTCTGCCCTCCCTTGGGCCGGATCAGACATTTGGGGCCGCAGCCGATTAAATCTCTGCGGCCGGCCAGAGTCAGAGCCTCCTCCACCATATCCCGATTTTTGGGATCGCGGTACTGGATCAGGGCCCGCTGCAGAGCCTTTTCATGAGGATTTTTCGGAACATAGACCGGCTCCATGGTCCGGGGATCGACCCCGGTATAATACATACAGGTGGAAATCGTGGAAGGCGTCGGATAGAAATCCTGCACCTGCTCCGGCATATAGCCCAGATCCCGAACAAACTCCGCCAGCTCCACCGCCTCCTTCATCCGGCAGCCGGGGTGGGAGGACATCAGATAAGGAACCAGATACTGCTTCTTGTCGATTTTCTCATTGACCTGCCGGTAACGCCGGGAAAACTCCGTATACACCTGGTGCGACGGCTTTCCCATTTTTTGAAGCACCGGTTCCGCCACGTGCTCCGGAGCCACCTTCAGCTGTCCGCTGACATGATAACGGCACAGCTCCTCCAAAAAAGCGTCGTCCTTGTCCGCCAGCATATAATCAAAACGCAGGCCCGACCGGATAAACACCTTCTTTACCCCGGGCAGCGCCCGCAGCCTGCGCAGAAGCGCAATATAATCGGTGTGATCCACCTCCAGATGGGGACAGGGCCTGGGAAACAGGCACTGTCTGGAAGGGCAGACGCCGCGCTTTAGCTGCGCCTGGCAGGAGGGACGGCGGAAATTGGCCGTGGGACCGCCCACATCGTGGATATACCCCTTGAAATCCTTGTCCTGGATCATCTTCTGCGCTTCTTCCACGATGGAATCATGGCTGCGCACCTGAACCGTCCTGCCCTGATGAAAGGTCAGAGCGCAGAAGCTGCAGCCGCCAAAGCAGCCTCTGTTGCTGATCAGGCTGAACTTGATCTCCGCTATGGCCGGCACGCCCCCCAAAGCCTCGTAGGAAGGATGGTAGGTCCGCTCATAGGGCAGGGCGTACACATCGTCCATCTCCTGGGTTGTAAGAGGAGCGCAGGGAGGATTCTGCACCACATAAAAATCCTCGTACTTCTCCGCCAGGCATTTGCCGTAGTGGGAATCCATATTGCAGTACTGGGTATAAAAGCTCTTTGCATAGGTCAGCTTGTCCGCCGCCAGCTGGCTGTAGTCCGGCAGTCTCAGAATATCCGCCCCTTCCGGCAGTTCCCTGCACTTATAGACCGTACCGCGGATAAAGGTAATCTCCTTTACCGGAATTCCCGCCTCCAGAGCCTCGGCAATCTCCACAATAGACCTTTCTCCCATGCCGTAGCTGATGAGATCGGCCCCCGAATCGATCAAAATCGAATGGCGCAGCCGGTCCGACCAGTAATCATAATGAGCCATCCGCCGCAGACTGGCCTCAATGCCGCCGATGATTATGGGCACGTTTTTGTAGACCCGGCGAATCAGCTGGCAATAGACCGCCGTGGCATAATCCGGCCTTTTGCCCATAACGCCTCCCGGCGTATAGGCGTCGCTTCTGCGCCTCTTTTTGGATACGCTGTAATGATTGACCATGGAGTCCATATTACCGGCCGTCACCAAAAAGCCAAGACGGGGCCGGCCAAAGGTCTGAATGCTTTCCGGGTCCTTCCAGTCCGGCTGCGAAATAATAGCCACACGAAAGCCATGGGCCTCCAGAATCCGGCTGATGATGGCGTGGCCAAAGGAGGGATGATCCACATAGGCATCGCCGATCACATAGACAAAATCCGCCTGCTTCCAGCCTCTCTCTTCCATCTCCCGGGCCGTCACCGGCAAAAATCCGCTCATTTGCTCTCTCCTCTCTCCTTATTTGCAGCTGTCCTTTATTACTGCACCAAAAGTTCCGTAAAATCCCGAATCACAAAATCCGACAGACGCCGTTTCTCCTCCATACAATAGGCGGAATATTCGTCCTCCACCGCGCAGACCGACATCCCGGCCCGCTTTCCGGCCAGAATTCCCGCCGGAATATCCTCAAAAACCAGACAGGCAGCCGGCACCACAGCCAGCTCCTTCGCCGCCCGCAGATAGATATCCGGCGCAGGCTTTCCCGCCTGCACCTCGCAGGCCGTCACCACGTAGTCGATGCCCTGCGCCAGTCCTCTCGCCTCCACCGCCACATCGATCAGCTCCCGCGAATTACTGGTGCAGATGGCCGTACGAAAGCCCTGGTCCTTGAGCCAGTAAATAAAATCCCTGGCCCCTGGCTTTAACGGAACCTCATCCCGATATTTCTCATAGGCCATCTCGTTCCAGATCGCCTTGATCTCTTCCTCCGTTTCCCGCAGATTAAAGGTCTCCCGGAAATAACGGGCGGTCTCGGAAAAGCTCATTCCTTCGATGTCCTCCTGCAGCCGCTCAGGCAGCTCGATCCCGTACCGGCCCAGGAATTCCACGTCAATGGCCCGCCAGATCCACATGGAATCCGCCAGCGTTCCATCCATATCAAAAAGCACCGCCTTTTTACCTGCAAGCATCTGTTCGCGAAGCCTCATCCTTTGTCTCCTCCACCCATATCGTTCTCACTGCATCCGCCAGCCCGGCGCATACTTGTTTTTCAGCATGTTTCCTTTTCTCTTGGCAAAGCCCAGGGAAAGTCCCGACAGAAGCACCAGACACCATCCGTCGCTCCCCTGAAAGGAAGCTCCCGCACCGTCCACGGTCTCTCCTTTCAGATACCGAACAATCCGCTCGTCGCCCGCCGCAAAATTCACGGTATTGGCAAACCGACTGCCGTCCAAGTACAGAGCCAGCGCCTGGGAAGGCTCGAATCTTCCGTTCTTGAATTCCCCCAGATACAGGCCGGTGCGCAGATACCGCAGGCGGGGAAGCTCTCCGGCACAGACCGGCAGCTCATAGAGCTGTCCGTCCAGCACCTGCCACCGGTCCCGGCAGAAGGTCTGCCCGGTAAGGGCAAAAAAGGCCTCGCAGCTCTCCTTTTCCTTCTTTCCCAGCGCGCGGTAGGGGGTAAAACCGCTGGC
>CALWLM010000046.1 GCA_944381515.1 uncultured Lachnospiraceae bacterium
GGCAAGGAATATTTGCAACCGTCCAAAATGTCACAGCGGATATATTATAGTACACCCGCCGGGGTGTGTCAAGCGGAAAAATCCCTGATTTTCGCTTGATTTTCAAGGTTTTTTGCCCGTATCACCCTCTTCTTTGCGCTCATGCCTTTCCAATGCTTCCAAACAGTTCCATCTTCTCGATGCACTTCTTCTTGGTTGCCTCCAGACCGGGGGCCAGCATGGCTCTGGGCGTAAATCCCTTGCCCTGCTGATCCTTGCCTTCCTCTATATATTCCCTGGTGGCCTCGGCAAAGGCAAGCTGGCACTCCGTGTTTACATTCACCTTGCAGACGCCCAGCTCGATGGCCTTTTTCACCATCTCGTCGGGTATGCCGGAGCCTCCGTGCAGCACCAGCGGCAGATCTTTCGTTTCCCTCTGAATGGCTGCCAGGACGTCAAAATTGAGCCCCTTCCAGTCCGCCGGATATTTGCCGTGGATATTTCCGATACCGGCAGCCAGCATATCCACGCCCAGATCAGCGATGGCCCGGCATTCCTTCGGATCTGCACATTCGCCCATGGCAATATGTCCGTCCTCCTCCCCGCCGATGGCTCCTACCTCAGCCTCCACAGAGATGTTCCTGTCCCGGCACAGCCCGACGATGTATTTCGTCTTTTCCACATTCTCCTCGATGCTGTATTTGGACCCGTCAAACATAACGGAACTGAATCCTCCCTCAATGGCCGACAGCGCCTCTTCAAAGGTGCCATGATCCACATGCAGGCAGACCGGTACCGTGATTTCCAGAAAATCCATAAAATCCGAAACCATGTCCGCTATTGTCCGATAACCTCCCATATACTTCGCCGTGCCGCCGGACACGCCTAAAATAATCGGTGACTGCACCTGCTGCGCCGCCAGCAGGAAAGCCCGAACGGATTCCATGTTGTTTAAATTGAAATGTCCCACCGCATAGTGACCTGCCTTGGCCTTACTCAGCATTTCCTTTGCATTGACTAATCCCATTTTCTGTCTCCTTTTGATGTTTATATATTATCCGCCCTGACGGATATGCCCATATGCCCTTTACAACGCAATTTCCTTGTTCTTCGATACCTTCATGAACAATACCAGCGACAAAACCGTAAACAGAGTTAAAATCGTGGACACAGCGCAGGCTTTGCCGTCCGTTCCCCTGGATACCATGATATACACGCCCAGATTCAGCGTAATTGTCTTAGAGCTGTACAAAATGATGGAGGATGAAAGCTCGGTAATCAGCGTCACCCAGCTCATAATTGCGCCGGATATTACGCCGTTAAACATCATCGGCACCGTCACCTTGTAAAAAGTCTTGAATTTGGACGCGCCCAGGCTGGCCGAGGCTTCCTCCACCGTTATGGGAATCTGCTGCAGGATGGCCACGCTGCTTCGTATGGTGTATGGCATTCTGCGGATACACATGGCAATGACCATAATCCAGGCTGTGCCTGTGAGAGCAAGAGGAGCGCGGCTGAAGCCCATGACCAGAGCGATAGCCACCACGGAGCCCGGAATAATATAGGGCACCATGGACAGAGTATCGATTATGCCGTTAATCAGATTTCTTCTTCTGACCACCAGATAGGAGATCAGAATCGCCATAACCACAATGACAATCAGCGCGCCGCCGCAGATGCGGATCGTATTATAGATCGAATCGCCCATGGTCTCAAAAACCTGCTGATAATTCATCAGCGAATAGCCTTCCTTGAACATATTGCCGGTCTTGCTGGTATTGCGGAAGGAACAATAGATCAGGTATACCTGCGGCATAATGGATACGGCTACCATTCCATAGCAATACAGGTGCATCAGGACGGAGGCCGCCTTCCCCGGCTTTTTTCTTTCGATGGGATGCAGAGCATTCATCGTAAAACTGAAGCGGTTCGAGGCATATTTCTGAATCAGGAAAATAATGGCTGTAATCAGAATGGCCACCACACTGATAGCCGCGGCAAAATTGTGATTGGTGCCGGTTTCTCCCACATACTGCTTGTAAATCTCCACCGGGAAGGTCCGGTAGCCCTCGCCAATCATCAGCGGCGTTCCAAAATCCGCCAGCGAACGCATGAACACCATCAGCCCTGCCGCCATAATGGAAGGCATACACAGCGGGATTACCACCTTGAAGAATCGCTTAATTCCCTGGCAGCCCATGTTGGAAGATGCCTCCAGAAGAGAATTATCCACATTCTTCAGCGCGCCCGACACATACAAAAACACCAGCGGAAAGAGCTTTGTGGACAGCACCAGCAAAATACCGTTAAATCCATAGATATTCGGCATTGTGATGCCAAAGGCGCTTTTTACAAACTTGGTGATTACGCCGGCCCGGCCCAGAAGCAGTATCCAGGAGTAAGCGCCGATGAAGGGCGCCGACATGGAGCAGAGGATAATCATCACCTGCAAAAAATTTCTTCCCTTGATCTCATACAGATTATAGATATAAGCCAGAGGCACGCCCAGCAGCAGAGTCAGACCCGTAGCGCAGATTGACACCTTAAAGCTGTTAAACAAGGTGGAAAAATAGTAGCTGTCTGAGAAAAACTGCTGGAAATACCGCAGAGAAAACTCTCCCGTCTCATTGTCAAAAACGGATTGTATCAGCATTTTAAACAGAGGGTACAGCATAAACAGTCCGTACAGCAAAAGGATCGCAATGCTGACGCCCCACCACATATCAAATTTCTTTTTCGTCTTCATAGAGCCGTCCTTTCCGTCCTAGCGTACCAGAGACCGGCTGCCGTCCTCGGTAAACACATTAATCTTCTCGTTCTTAACCTGCAGACGGATCTTGCTTCCCTTCTCCAGAATGTCGTCGATCTGGGATTCCTGGATAATTTCTACCCGCTCGCCGGTATCCAGTGTGACAATATAGTGGGTATTCAATCCCAGGAAGGTACTGTACTCTACCGTGGCGCCTACTCCCTCTGCCTCCTGTCCTGCAATGACGAATTCCTCCGGCCGTACGGATACCTTTACCTTCTGGCCTGCTCGGGCCTCCTCCATCAGATTTTCCATGGGGAGCAAAAAGCCGTTTCCAAAGCGCACTCCTTTCCCCCGGGTATCCTCGTATATCTCTTCGTCCAGTACGTTGGTCCGGCCGATAAAGGTAGCCACAAAGAGATTACCCGGCCGCTGATACAGGGCCTTGGGCGTATCGATCTGCTGAATCACGCCCTGATTCATTACGGCGATCCGGTCAGAAACTGCCATGGCCTCCTCCTGATCGTGGGTAACATACACCGTAGTGATCCCCAGGCTGTTCTGGATCTCCTTGATAACCTCCCTCATCTCCACTCTGAGCTTGGCATCCAGATTGGAAAGGGGCTCGTCCATCAAAAGCACATCCGGCTCGATGGCCAGCGCACGGGCCAGCGCCACACGCTGCTGCTGTCCGCCGGAAAGGCGCTCTGGCAGCCTGTCTTTATATTCCTGGATTTTCATCATGGAGAGGAATTTCTCTGTCCTCTCTTCTATCTGATCCTTTGGCAGCTTTCTGTTCTGCAGGCCGAAGGCAACATTCTTCTTCACCGTCAGATGCGGGAATATGGCGTAATTCTGAAATACCATACCAATATTTCTCTTGGCCGGGTCCAGATCATTAATCCGCTTGTCGTTAAAATAAAAGTCTCCTCCCTCAATGGTATTGAAGCCGGCGATCATGCGAAGGAGTGTCGTTTTTCCACAGCCTGACGGACCAAGAAGGGTGAAAAACTCACCCTTCCTGATATCCACCGTCAAGTCGGGAATTATAACGTTGTCGCCGTATTTTTTCAGCGCATGGCTGATCTTGATCTCTACGTTCATAATATCCCATCTTTCCTGATTATTCTGGTCATTAAGCCATTCTGGTCATTTAGCCGAAGCGTTGATTTTGTTCTTCATCGATCTGTGTTACTGTCTGGTAGCCTCTCTCCACATATCCTGAATCGTGGTCTGATTCTCGGCCAGAGCCTGGGTATCCGCCACCAGATAATTGATCGTGGAAAGGTCGGGCAGCCATTCGTTTTCGATAACCAGGTTGGAATTGGCCTGTCTTGCGCCGCACTCATTGTAAATGGTCTGTCCCTCATCGCTGATCAGGAAATCAATGAACAGCTTTGCATTTTCAGGGTTCTTGCAGTTTTTGATGATGGCGGAGCCAAAAGCGATGCTGGTAACGCCCTCGCTGGGATAAACGATATGTACGCCTTCTGCTCCCTCTGAAAGCATCTGTACGCAGGCCGGCTCATAAGTCAGACCGACGGTATACTCACCGTTGTAGACTCCCTGGTAAACGCTGGAGGAGCTGTCCTGCACCACCAGATCATTGGCCAGCAGCGCGCTGATATAATCCCAGGCCTCCTCGCTCTCCCAGCCGCCGAAATCCGTCAGGATGCACTGCAGCTGATTCCAGGCGCTGGAGCTGGCAGTAGGATCGGCGGAGATAATCTGGCCGGCCAGAGCCGGATTCAGCAGATCCTCATAGCTGGTAATGGTTACGCCGGCTTCCGCCTCCAGAGCATCGTTGACCCAAAGGCAGGGAATCTGCGTATCGTGATAAGTCAGAATACCGGTAGTATTCTTAAATTCATCGGGGAGATTGGCATCGTTAGGGCTTACATAATTCTCAAAGCAGTCCGCCATGCTCAGGGTATCCGCATAGACCAGCCCGCCGAACATCACATCGCCCTGAGGATTTTCGACCTCGGCCTGGATGCGGCTCTTGCACTCACCGGCTCCTGCCTGGGTGTAGCTGATCTCGATGTTCGGATACTTCTCCTGGAACGCCCCCACCAGCGCATTGTACTGCAAATCGCTGACGGTGGTGTAAATCACCAGCTCGCCGGAAGCCTCCTCTGCCTCCCCTTCCGTTCCTTCCTGTCCCACTGTCCCCTGCGCGGCCGTTCCCTGTGCATCCGTGCTTTCCGTACCGGAGCTGCAACCTGCCAGACAACCAAGCGCCAGCACAAATGCCAACAAAATTGCCAGTTTCTTCTTCATAAATACGTCCTCCTAAATTATTTTATAGCCGCACCTGCATAACCGCCCTCGGCCTGCGCCAGGGTCCGCCAGGTGTAAAGCTCTCTCTTATAAAATGCTCTTGTATTTAATACTCTTCGATGGAATACTCCTGTTAAAACACTCCCCGCTCCAAGAATTTCTCCGCCTCGCCGCGATCCGGGATTCCCGCCCGTCCTCCCGGTTTTCTGCACTTGAGAGCAGATACCGCGCTGGCAAAACGGATGCACGCTTCTGTACTCTGCCCTTCCAGCCATGCTGCAAGGAAGGCTCCGTGGAAGACGTCTCCTGCTCCCGTAGTATCTACAGCCCGCACCGGAAACGCCGCAAAATGCTTCATACTCCCGTCCAGCCAGGCATAACAGCCGCCGGCCCCCGCCGTGGAAATCACGGTCCCGGCTCCCAGGGAAGCCATATACTCCATCGCCTCCTCCAGGTTTTTTCTCTCTGACACTCGCAGAGGATATCTGGCATTCATAATCAAAATATCCGCCAGAGAAGCCAGACGGCGATTTTTCTCATTGTCCTCCTGCATAGAACAGCCGTCTAACGATACGGTCACTCCATATTCTTTGGCCAGCTCCGCCGCATGCAGGGCATTGTTATAATTGGTCCCGTCCAGATGAAGTATCCTGGCGTGCCGCAGCAGCTCTGTCTGCTCCTCATCGAAGGCAACAGGCGGCAGATCATCCCGGTAGGGAAATTTGGTCCGCGTTCCCTTGACCGGGTTGACCATGACGATGGACGAAGAACTGCGTCCCCCGGTTATTCGCCGAATTCCGCCAGTACAGATCCCGTATTCTTCAAAACCTTTTATAATTTTATCTCCCGTGGAATCGTCCCCCAGATTGGCAATAAGTCCTGTAAATACCCCCAGACGCGAGGCGGCCGCCATTGCCGTGGCCACTGCTCCTCCTCCCTGCGAATCATCGATAGCTGTAATGTGAGTTGAACCATCCTCCGGCGGATACGCCTCCACCATACAGATTGAATCCTGACAGCAGTGCCCCACCCCTATGATCTGCGGATATTTCTTATCCATTTCCCCTGTCTCCTTCTCAGTTGTCGCTCTGGATTAACTATAGTCTTATTTTTAATATTTGTCAATAAGAATAAAATTTTTTTCTTATTTAATTTTTATTGAATACATCATGTATGTCCCTGCTCTTTGGACTGCAAAAACGCACCCACTGTTTCCAATGGATGCGCTTTTTCGGCCGCATGTTTTGTTCATATTGAATGGTTTAATGGGTTGTATAGATCGCCTTTGCCCTTATATCTCCCGAAAATGTAAAATCTGCTTCTGTTCCCGCAGGCAGTCCTGAAGCTGCTGCAAATCAACCTGTCCCCTTTGGCTATGGAGCGCCGCTCCGATTCCGGCGGCCTCTCCGGTAACCGCGCAGGCGGGGATCACACGGCTCACCTCCCACATCTCTTCATCAGAGGATATGATCCTCCCCGCCGCAAAAATATTGGGAAAACCCGAAGCGCAAAGACAGCCAAAGGGAATCTCGTACACATATCCCCTTCTGCGCCAATCTGCTGCCATGCCTATGCTTTCCTCCAGATAACATTCCCGATCCTTCTGCCGCAGACTGGCTTTCCCCTCTATACGGCATATCATGCGAAACTGTGCCATTCCAGGGATCAGCGCAGCTTCAAAGTCTTTATCCTCTCTCCTCCTTGCTTCCATGTCAAGAAGCATCTGCTCATGAGCCAGCTGGAGAAACTGACTGTTATCCTCCCAGGACATACCGCCAAAACGCCGGGAGGACAGGGGCTTATCCGTATGGCGCTCCTTCGACATGCAGTCGGACTCCTCTACCGTTCCCAGCTGCCTTAACATCAGCCGTCCGCCGGATACTCCGTAATACCAGGCCGCCAATATATTTCCCTTCTCATACCTCTGCACAGGCGCTCCCGCCGCGCGGAAAACCCGCGCATCTCCCGTGGCATCCACATAGCTTTTTGCCCGAACAGCTCCTCTGCCCTCCGCAGTTTCCACAATCAGTTCTTTGATCCGCTTCTCCGCGCTGGAAACCTCTCTGGAAACCTCTGCCGGACCGAAGGCCTTCTCCCCCGTTCCTATTTCCAGCACTGCCTGAGATACCAGCGTGTCGTAGAAAATCCGCACCCCCGCCTCTTTCAGCAGCCGCTCTGCAAGAAGCTGAAAATATACCGGATTAAACTGTACCTCGTACCGCTTGGCAATCCTCTCTTCCTTCGTTCCTCCCTCCAGCCAGGCCTTGGGATATTTTCTCTGCGCACCGTAGCGGACAGACAGGTGGAACAATTCCTCTGCCAGGCCATAGGACACCTGGTTGCCTCTTCCGTCGCACAAAGGCAGGTAGACCGTCACAAGCCCGGATGTGGCAAGACCGCCAAGGACACACTGCTTTTCCAGCAGCGCCACATCCGCCCCCTGCCTGGCGGCTGCCAGGGCTGCCGCAATTCCTGCCACGCCGCCTCCCGCTACCGCCACATCACACCGACACAGAAGGGGAGCTTCCTTCTCCTGCTTTCTAACGTTTAACGCCTTATTCGTCATCGTTTATTCTCTCCTGCCGTCTCATATTTCCACCAAGAGACCATATTCCTGTCCCACGCTTTTATATCCGGCCAGCTCTTTCTTGGACAGCATTTTTGCCGATGCAAGACTGTATTTCCTGCCCAGCTGACTGTACTTATCTACTCCCAGCGTATGGTAGGGCAGCAGATCTGCCCGCTTCACGCCGCAGGAAGAAATCCAGGCGAACATCTTGCGCAGGTCCTCTTCGGAATCGTTATATCCTGGAATCACAGGAATCCGGGCCGTTATTTTTTCTGCCGCAAGCAACGAAAGTCTGCGGAAATTCTCCTGTATCCTCTCCCCGTTTCCTCCGGTCACCCGGCCTATCCATTCGCTGTCCCAATGCTTCACATCAAAAAGGAACAGATCCGTAAGCGGCAGCGCCGCCTCCATATTCTCAAAAGGAGTATCGCCGGTCGTCTCGATGGCAGTATGATATCCCTTTTCATGACACAGAAGCAGAAGCTCATAAAGCGCCTGAAACTGGACAAAAGGTTCGCCTCCGGAGAAGGTAACGCCGCCTCCCGATTCACGGTAATAAGCCTCGTCTCTGGAAAGGATCTGAAATATGGCCTCTGTCGTCATTTTGCTGCCAATATAGCTGATAGCCCCGGCCGGACAGACCCGCCTGCAGCTTTCACAGCCCGCGCACCGGTCCCGGTTAAACTCGGGCCTCCCTTCCCAAACGGTAATGGCTCCCTCCGGGCAGACCTGCACACAGCCAAGACAGCGAATACACTTGCCAGCCTGATATAACAGCTGCTTTCCCCGGCTCTGAGACTCCGGATTGGCGCACCAGGGGCAGCGCAGGGGACAGCCCTGCATAAACACAGTGGAGCGGATTCCCGGTCCGTCATGAATGGCAAAACGCTCCACCTCCATAATAAAGGCCTCGCTATACTGCGTCATAGAGCGTCCTGCTCAGCAATTCCTGCTGAGTTTCCTTTCTCAAATTGACAAATACTGCGCTGAAGCCGCTGACGCGGACAATGAGATCCGGATATTTTTCCGGATGCACCATAGCGTCCTCCAGGGCGCCGCTGTCCACCACCGTTACCATCAGTTGGCACCCCCCATTCTTAAAATATGTGCGGAACAGACTTTTCATCAGTTCCATATTCTCCATGAAAAAGCTCTTTTGGAATTTGATATTCTGCACGGCTCCCACATGCCATTTAACGGGCAGCTTTACCAATGAATTGAGCATAGCTGTAGGACCGTTTTTGTCCGCCCCGCCCTGCGGATTGTTGGAGGGATTTAAGTAAACCAGATTTTTTCTGCCGTCTGCCGAAGCGCTGGTTTTAAGTCCCCATTTCGTGTTGGCCTCATTGTTGATAATTACGATACCGTAATAATGCAGACCCTTTTCAATTCCGACCCGGCGGACTCTCTGCGACACCCGGTTATAGCATTCCACGGCGATTTCGTCCACCCCGTCCTGATCGTTCCCATATTTCTCGCAGTCCAGCATATCCCGGCGCATAACCTCATATCCTTCAAAATCCGCCAGCAGCGCATTGTTAATCTCCCGCAGCGTATATTTGCGCTGATCAAAGACCAGCTTTTTGATGGCATAGAGAGAATCGGAACAATTGATATTGCCATAGGTCTCGCAGCAGC
>CALWLM010000047.1 GCA_944381515.1 uncultured Lachnospiraceae bacterium
GGATGGAGCATCGCCCCCGATGGCGAGGCTCTGTGGGACTTCGAGCACGACACCGTTACCGACACCCTGACGCTCTATGCGGTCTGGTCACCCCAGTAACGCAAACGGGCATTTCTTAATCACAGGAGGAGCCGCCGTCCGGCCGAGTATCCGCAGGGATGCTTTACCGGACGGCGGCTCCTCTCACTTTTCCGGCAGTCTCTCACTTTACATAGAACATGATTTTCGTAATGTATTCCTTCTCATCACGGGTAGTAATGTAATCGTTGATACAGAATTCATAAGAATCGGAGATTATCTGAAGACTGTTTTTCTCACAGTAATCCAGGATTCTCTGGTAAGATCGGCCAATGGACAGATAGTCCCCCATATGAAAAGTACTGACGCTTTTGCCTGCGGGGAGCTTTCGGATGCCGGCGGTCTTTTCCCATTTCTCCGTCAGCAAAAAGGCCCAGGCGGCCTCCGTGCAGCGCCCCTGGCGGATTTTATCCAGGGGAACGATGACGCCGCTCTGAAAAAAGACCGGCAATTCCTGTTCAAATGCCCGGGCAAAGCATTTCTTGGTGGCGATGCTGGCTTCCCGCAGGCTCCCGGGCTCCTCCACCGCCTGGGTCAGAATATACTGCTCCCTAGCCTCCTCCACCGTCACCCGCTCCGTCTGCCCTTTCCCCGTTTCAACGCTCTCAATCTGGTCGCAGCGATGCTTGAGCCGGCTCTGAATCTGGCGCAGATTCTCCATCTGCTCCTCGATCGTATCCATCTGCCGCCGCAGCATGGCCAGGCTGCTCTGCGTATTATAATGCTGCATATGCTCCCGTATCTCGTTCAGAGAGAGGCCCGCCTTCTTCATAATCAGGATTGTATCCAGATAATCCAGCTGGCTGGCGCTGTAATAACGGTATCCGTTATCCGGATCCACATAGGCCGGCCGAAACAGGCCGATTTTGTCATAGAAAATCAGCGTCTGTTTGGATATGTTCTGATATTTTGACACTTCACCGATCGAGAAAAAATTATCCATATTGTCCCCCTTGACATTATAGTTACTATATCCTTTATCATATCTATGCTGCAAGCAAAATACAAGGGGGATTTTCCTATGAACCATACCCATTTATTTCATAAAATATGCTTCGCCGGCCGTCAGGCGGCCGGCCGGCTCACCGCAGGGCTTTCCGTCAAAAAACTGGCTCTGATTATAACCGGCGCCGCCATATGTACCTTTGGCATCCACAATATTCACCAGCAGACAGGCATCACCGAAGGCGGCATCATTGGCCTGATGCTCCTGGCCGAGCACTGGCTGGGCTTCTCGCCCTCCATCCTGACCACTGTGCTTGATGTCTCCTGCTATCTGCTGGCCTTCCGGTACCTGGGCGGCCGCTTTATCAAGATATCCGTTGTCTCTACCCTCTGCGTCTCTTTATTCTATGAATTCTGGGAGCTCTTTCCCCATATGCTGCCGGATCTGTCCGCCTATCCCCTGCTGGCCGCAGCGGCGGGAGGACTTTTTGTGGGCGTGGGCGTAGGGATCATCGTTCGTCAGGGAGGTTCCAGCGGAGGGGACGATGCTCTGGCCCTTACCATCTCCCATCTGACCCACTGGCGCTTATCCCGCTCCTATCTTTTTACGGATCTTACGGTGCTGGCGCTGTCTCTGACCTATATTCCCGCCTCCCGCATCATTTATTCTCTGGTGACGGTGACGATTTCCTCCTGGCTGATCGACTGCATCAAGAGTTTCGGACAGGCAAAGGGGCAGACAAAGGACCGGACAGCGGTCCGGCAAAATGCCGAAACCGGCGCCCGGTCCCGTTAAAATCCAATATCCCCGCAAGGCATGATGCCCTGGCAGCGTAAGCGTATGTATAAAATATAAAGCCTGCCCGACAGCCCTGCGAAAAACCTGCCCAGACTTACATTACAGGGTAATTACCGCACCTCCGACAGGCCGGATCGACAGCACATGGCAGCGGTTCTCGCCAAGGGCCGCTTCCACCTGACTGCGGAAATTCTCCAGCATGTCCAAAGGCACGAAGGCCTGGATCGTACCGGCAAAGCCGCCTCCGTGAACACGGCAGGCGCCCCGCCCGGCCAGGGCCTTCTTAGCCACTGCCAGGGCCACAGCCACAGCCTGTTCCTGCACGGCCCCCGCCGGGGCGATATTCTGGAGCATGGTCCAGGATGAGATCCCAGACTCCTCCACCAGCTTCAGAAAGGCGTCAAAGTCTCCTCTCTCCAAAGCGGCGGCTTCCTCCACAGCCCTGCGGTCATCGGCATAGAAATGCAGGGCGCGCAGCACAGCCCGGTCTCCCACGGCCTTGCGCAGAGCAGGAAGTCCAGCCGTCACCTCTTCCTCGCTCACCTCCCGCAGCACCTCTTTTCCAAAATAAGCAGCCACCGCCTTCATTTCCTGGGGAATAGCGGCATATTCCGCGGTCAGATCCGCATGGCTTGCACCGGAATCAATGATGCACAGAGCATAGCCCTCCGCCTCCAAATCCACCTTGACCGGACGGATAACGGAATTGGCAGGATCTTTAAAGTCAATGGAAACCGCGCTGCCCACCGACGAGGCCATCTGGTCCATCAGTCCGCTGGGCTTGCCGAAATATACGTTCTCCGCCCTCTGCGCCATCCGGGCGATGGTCGGAGCATCCAGTCCGCCGCCGCAGAACAGATGATTGATAATCACGCCGATTAACACCTCGCAGGCCGCCGACGAGGACAGACCGGAGCCGGGCAGCACATCCGAGGCTGCATAAGCGTCAAATCCGCCTACCTCATACCCTCTCTCTGCCGCGCAGGCCGCCATGCCACGCACCAGAGAGGCCGTGGTCTCCTTCTCCTCCTCCTTGGGCTCCAGTCCCTCCAGAGACACCTCCACCATGGGCCAGCCCTCCGACTGGAAACGGATGGTGTTGGTTCCGTTTGGCACGGCGCAGGCCATGAAATCCAGATTTACAGCAGCCGCCAGTACATGTCCATGCTGATGGTCGGTATGATTGCCGCCGATCTCCGTGCGCCCCGGCGCAGAGTACAGGGCCGCGGGGGCAGCCTCGCCGCTCCCAAAGGTCTGCGCAAAACCGTCCAAAACAGCCTGAGCCCTTTCTCTCGCCTGATCCGCCCTGCGTCCCAGGGGAGCCAGTTTTTCATCCAGAGTCCCCGCCGCAGCAGCCGCTCTCATCTCAGAAACAGTTGCCATTTTCTCACCTCTTTCTCCTCCCGGCGCCGGCCCGGATACGGGGCCCCGGCGAGGATTTTTCTTATATACAGTTTACCATATAAGCCGGTACATGACCAGATATTTCCGGACGAATTCCGCAAGGACGAAGCCTTACTCCTTCTTTTTCTTTCCGGTTCCTCCGTCCTCCCACTGCTCGCACAGCTCCACCACCTGTCCGGTGAATTTGCGGATGTCCTTGTTGGGACGGCCCTGGCAGCTCTGAGCGATTCCCAGCAGACGGCGCACCGCATCCAGCAGACCGTTAAAGAGCGAGGCAGCCTTGGCACCGCCGGAGGTGTATACCGTTTTCTCTCTGCGCACGCCGCCGGGCTCATAGGTAAAGCAGCCCTGCGCCAGATCGAACTCGGCCCCGCTATAGGGGGCTGTCGCCCGATATCCGTATTCCTTAATCAGATACTCGGTGAAATCCTTGCAGGAATCATCGTCCCCGTGATTGATAAACACCCAGTCCGGCTTATTCTCAAAGCCCTGCAGCCACCGCACCAGACCGTCCCGGTCCGCATGGCCGCTGACGCCGGGAAGCACGCGAATCTCCGCCTCCACCGCGATTTCCTCATCAAAAAGCTTGACCTTTTTTACACCGTCGCACAGGGAGCGGCCCAAAGTTCCCACCGACTGATAGCCGACGAAGAGGATCGTCGATTCCTTCCGCCACAGATTGTGCTTCAGATGATGGCGGATACGGCCGGCCTCGCACATGCCGCTGGCCGACAATATGACCTTGGGCTCCGGATCGAAGTTGATAGCCTGGGAGTCCTGCTGGGTGACGCTGATGCGCAGATCGTCGAACCAGATCGGGTTGATACCCTTTCGGATCAGCTCCTTCATCTCCCCGTCGAAATTTTCCGTATCGCATTGCAGGAAAATCCGGGTGGCCTCGTTGGCCAGGGGACTGTCCACATAGACAGGGAAATGGTCATGACCGTGAACCAGGCCCGTCTCCTTGATCTGGCGCAGGAAATAGAGCATCTCCTGGGTTCTGCCCACGGCAAAGGACGGGATCACCACATTGCCGCCCCGGTCAAAGGTCTGCTGGATAACCGCAGCCAGAGCTTCCACATACTCCGGTCTGGGTCCATGGAGGCGGTTGCCGTAGGTGGACTCCAGCACCACATAATCCGCGCTGGCCACAGGGTGAGGGTCGTTGATAATGGGCTGGCTGCTGTTGCCCACGTCGCCGCTGAAGACGATCTTCTTCTCAATACCGTCCTCCATCAGCCACAGCTCCACGGCTGCGGAGCCTAAGAGATGTCCCATATCGTTAAAGCGTATGAAAACGCCCTCCTCCACCTGCTTTTTCTCATTGTAGCGGCAGGGATGAAACAGCTGCAGCACCCCTTGAGCATCCCGCAGGGTATAGAGCGGCTCCACCTCCGGGCGGCCGGCCCGCCGGGCCTTGCGGCTCTTCCATTCCGCATCGGACTCCTGGATATGGGCGCTGTCCTTCAGCATAATATCGCAGAGACTGCATGTGGCCTCCGTGGCATATACCTTGCCCCGAAAACCGTTTTTATACAGCAGCGGCAGATGACCCGAATGATCGATATGGGCATGGGTCAGAAATACGCAGTCGATCTCAGCCGGATTTACCGGCAGCTCTACATTCTCGAAGGTATTGATTCCCTGCTCCATGCCGCAGTCCACCAGCATTTTGCGGCTGCCGGACTCCACCAGCGTACAGCTGCCCGTTACCTCATGCAGCGCCCCAATAAAAGTTACCTTCATTGACAATCCCTCCCTCATTATTTTACAGGACTGAGCCCGCCGCAAAACGGGCCGCCCTATTACTATGCACCGCCGCTTCCATCCTTATACCCCGCCGGTCTGTCAGCCCCTTTCCAGCTGACACAGCGCATCGGCCAGGGCAGCGAACTGTGTCAGATCCAGCGCCTCTCCTCTGACCGCCGGATCAAGCCCCAGAGCTTCCACAGCCGCCTGAATCTGTTCCTTGGAATAAGACAGCTCCGCCGAATTATACAGGCCGTTGACCAGGGTCTTGCGCCTCTGATTAAAGGAGGCGCGTATCAGACGGAACAAAAGCGCGCTGTCCTGACAGGATACCGGAGGCTCCTTATGCCGGGTGAGACATATCACCGCCGAGCCCACGCCGGGCCTGGGAATGAAGCAGTTGGGCGGCACATAGGCCGCCACATAGGCGTCGGCGTAATACTGCACCGTCAGAGACAGGGCTCCGTAATCCTTGGTACCCGGTCCTGCCTGCATCCGGTCAGCCACCTCCTTCTGCACCATCACCGTAACGCTGTCCAGGGGAACCTGCCGCTCAAAAAGTCCCATGATGATCGGCGTCGTAATATAGTACGGCAGATTGGCCACCACCTTGATGGGCCTTCCGCCGTTTTTCTCCCGGGCCAGCGCGGCTATATCCACCTTCAATATATCCTCGCAGATCACGTTTACATTATCATATTCTGCCAGCGTGTCCTCCAGAATCGGAATCAGATTGCGGTCGATCTCCACCGCTGTGACCTCTCTGGCAGCCTCGGCCAGATACTGGGTCATGGTGCCGATACCCGGCCCGATCTCCAGCACAAAATCTTCCTTGGTAACGCCGGCGGCCCGTATGATCTTCTCCAGTACCCGCGGATCAATCAGAAAATTCTGGCCGAATTTCTTTTGAAAATGAAAACCGTACTTTTGCAGAACGGCTATGGTCTCCTGAGGATTCCCCAGCTTTGCCAACTCCATGTCCTCCTTATTCCCCGCCGGAATTTATTCCAGTAAATCAACTCCAGTAAATCGATTCCGGCCGCTATTCATTCAAATCTATTCCGATTTTATCCCGGCTTCGCTGCCCCTCTATTCCTCCATGCGGTAAAACCGCAGGGCGTTCTCCCAGGTGGCCTCGATAATCCGCTCCTCGCTCACTCCCTTGAGCCTGGCCAGTTCCCCTACTACAAAAGGCAGATTCAGAGAAGAATTGCGCTTTCCCCTGTTGGGCTCCGGCGACAGATACGGACAGTCGGTCTCCAGCAGAATACGGTCAAGGGGCGCATAGGAGGCCACCTCCTTGAGCTTTCTCGCATTTTTAAAGGTCAATACCCCGCCGATTCCCAGATAATGTCCCCGATTCAGATATTCGCGGGCTAACTCCACCCCATAGGAAAAGCAGTGCAGATCGCAGGTCAGCCCCGCCGCCTGCTCCTTTATAATCTCCAACGTATCCTGGGCCGCATCTCTGGAGTGAATCACCACCGGCAGATTCAGCTCTCTGGCCAGCTCAAGCTGGCGGATAAACCAGTATTTCTGCACCTGGCGTTCCTCCACATCCCAGTGGTAATCCAGTCCAATCTCGCCGATGGCTGCAATCTTTTGGCCGCGGGCCGCCTCCCCAAGCCAGGCAAAGGTCTCCTCGTTTAACTCTCCCACCTCGTCGGGATGGACGCCCGCCGTCCCGTAGACAAAGGGATAACGGGCCGCCAGCTGCGCCGTGCTTTGCGTCGTAGCCAGGCTGGAAGAAACGTTTACAATCCGCCGGATGCCGGCCGCTTCCATTCCGGCTAACAGCTCCTCCCGGTCCCCATCAAAAGCCTCGTCGTCGTAATGGGCATGGGTGTCAAATATTCCTGCCGTTGCATCTGCCGGCGGCATCTGTATCTCTTTTGCTGTCCGCATCTCTTCCGCTGTCTGCATCTGCACCGACATCTGCGTCTCCTCCGTCATCATCTGTCTGCCCTTCCTCATCTTAAAACTACTTTTATTATATAGAAAATCCCATGGGATAGCAACGGAAATCTCTCGCGCTGCCCCATGGGATCTCTTTTCAGAAGTTTAGTTATCCGCCAGACGCCGGGCCGAATCCACCAGATCCTCGTCGATCTGCTCCCAGGTCTGATTTCTGGCCATACAGCCAAAATGACCATAGACGGATACGGCAGAGTAAATCGGTCTGCGCAGATCCAGCTTCTCAATAATGGCGGCCGGCCGCAGATCAAAATGCTTTTGGCGGCGGCTACAATGCGGCCGCCCAGGCAGTAGCCGATGAAATGCGGCGCAGAGGCCACTGCGTCACCCTTATGGACCCCTATCTGCTGGTGGGCAAAAAACTGGCAAAGCAGATTGGCGGCAGCTATACCAGACTGGTACAAAGCTCGCCCCAGCTGTTTGGAACAATATATTCCCTGGGCGAATCCTACCGTCAGCTGCCCTATCATTCTCCCGTATATTGGGCCAACGGGAAAATGGCCAAAAAAATGGAGGAGTACCTCTCCGCCCATTCCTTCGACGCAGTCGTCATGAGCCATATGTACCCGGCCCATATTTTGGCCAATTTAAAAAGCAGGCATATACCGGTTCCCAAGTCCATTCTGATTGCAACCGATTATACCTGCATCCCCTTTATGGAGGAGACAGACTGCGATTACTATGTTATTCCCAGTCCGGAGCTTACCGGGGAATTCAGCTCCTACGGCATCCCCCTGGAAAAAATGCTGTCCTGGGGAATCCCCGTCCGAGAGGAATTCTGCTGTCGCAGGTCCAAAGCGGAAGCCCGTTCCCTGCTGGGACTCTCTCCCGACTGCGGCTACATTCTCTTATCCGGCGGAAGCATCGGCGCAGGAAAAATAGAAGAAACCATCGATACGCTGAAAGATTTTTTGAGCCGAAACTCCCGTTGCCGGCTCGTTGTAATCAGCGGCAATAATCAAAAGCTTTACCGCAGGCTGCAAAAGAAATACCGCAAAGTCTCCGGTATCCGTATTCTGGCCAGCACCTCCCATATGGCCGATTATA
>CALWLM010000048.1 GCA_944381515.1 uncultured Lachnospiraceae bacterium
CAGAAACTCAGATCCGATCGATTCTAAACCATAAAATATAACTTATAAAAAGCTGCTGCATTCCTGCAACAGCTTTTTTGTAAAGAATTAACGCCATTTTTTAATGCTTGATACCAAAGACAGGTTATATTATCTTTAAGTCATTTTTACCATAAAAAAACCATTATGTCAAGTAAAATTTATTGATATTTTTCATTCTTATTTATATATTCTGCGAAAACAGCTGCTCCACCAGTTTTTCCATAGCCAGCTGATCTGCAGCGCCCATCAGCTCTCTGGCGGAGTGCATGGCCAAGATAGCGATTCCCACATCCATAGTCCGCATAGGCAGGGCCGCGGAAGCTATGGAGCCCTGCGTACTGCCTCCTCTCTGAGAAGAATGGTTGACAAAACGCTGGCAGGCGATGCCGGCCCTGCGGCACAGCTCCTCTACAACAGCCACTGTCTCACAATCCCCAGCATAGCTTTGGGAGGCGCTGGTCTTAATCGTCACTCCGCCGCCCATAACAGGGCGGTTGACAGGGTCCGCCTTCTCCGGCGCGTTGGGATGCACGGCATGCGCCACGTCGAGAGACAAAAAGAATCCGTCAAAAAGATCCTCCAGCAAATCGCTCCGGCTGCTTCCCAGGGCGGTATAAACCCGCTCCAGCAAAAAAGGCAGAAGGGAAGACGCCGCTCCCTGCTTGGTTTCACTGCCTACCTCCTCGTTGTCAAAAAGGGCGATCACATTGAGGCCCTCCTCGCGCTCAGCCCTCAAAAGACCCTGTACGCAGGCCCGCACCGACGTGATATTGTCCAGTCTGGGACAGGAAATCATGGTCTGTTCAAACCCTACAAACGCGCCTTTTTCCCAGGGATACAAAAACATTTCATAGTCCAGAATGTCTCCCGGCTCGCAGCCGATTTCTCCGGCAAGCGCCCGAAGGAAAAAATCTTCCTGCACCTTGGCGCCGGATAAATCAGACAAAGGCAGCATATCCTTCTGCGGATCCAGACAGACGCCCTCATTGACCTTGCGGTTCATATGAATTGCAAGATTGGGAATGGTCAGCACCGGTCTGCGAAAATCCACCAGAACGGTCCGCGGCTCAAAGGGATTCTCCCCTCGCAGCACGGCTTTTCCCGCCAAAGACAGCGGCCGGTCCATCCAAGCGCCCCGGATCATCCCTCCGTAGGGTTCCACGTTCAGCTTGCGGCAGCCGTGGGCTGTCATCTCCGGAAAAGGCTTCACCTTAAAGCACGGAAAATCCGTATGAGCCATAGCCATACGGAGTCCATGGCGCTCAGCCTTTCTCTGCCCCACCGTAAAAGCAAAGAGAGTCCGGTCATAGGCAGGCACATAGTAGCGCCCGCCGGGAACGATCTCCCATTTTTCCCGCAGGGACAAGGGAGTAAATCCCGCTTTTTCAAGCTCCTCCTTCACATATTCCACCGCCTGAAAAGGCGAGGTAGATTTGTCGATCTGATCCATTAAAGCCTGTGCGGCCTGCCTTTGTTCTGCTGTCATGATTATGTCTCCTTTTCTTTCTTATTTTTCCTGTGTCATTTTTCGCGGCTTTGGCATCTCTTACATTTTGCCGCCGCGTCTGTTTTACGACTGCTGCAAACGGACGGAATAAGCCTCAGAATCACTAACTCCGGCGGATTTCCAAAACGCGGCAGCTCCGGGTAGCGGTAGCAGAGGCCGCAGCTCACCAGCAGATGGCCCTGTCCCCTCCGGTAAAGACCTCCTGCATACTTTGGGAAAAGTCCCTGCCCCGGAGCGTATACGCCGCCCCGCAGTCCCGGCAGCCTCCACTGCCCGCCATGGGCGTGACCGCAGATTACCATATCGCCGGGAAAATACCGGTAGCCTCCCAGCTTTTCCGGCCGGTGACTCAGCAGGATACTGTACTCCCCCGGCCGTACCTGACGGCAGCAGCGCAGATACTGCTCGGACACCCGATTTCGGCCGGCAAAAGGATCATCGATGCCCATGATGGCAATCCGCCCTCCTTTGGTGGGCAGCACCAGGCGTTCCCCCTCCGGCACGGCGATCCCCAGAGCCCGCACCTTTTCCTTAAGAGCGGCGGCCTCGGCCCGGGAGCGGTTGGTCACCCCCTCCAGGCAGCGCCCGTATTCGTGATTCCCTGTCACGTAAAAACAAGGCGCCAGGGCCGCTGCTCCCTGCAGAAAGTCCCAAAAGGGGCCGTCATCGTCCCTGTCATCATACATATCCCCCGGCATCAATATGGCATCCGCCCTTTCTCTGCGTATGGCTGCGAGCAGCCTTCTCTGTCCCTCCCCATAAGGACAGCCGTGCAGATCCGCCGCCACTGCCAAACGTACCTCCTCCGATATCTTGGGCGTCTTTACCGTATACCGGCGAATCCGAAATCCCGGCCCACAGTCCTTTGGCTTACTGTTTCTCATCCTGTTATCATGCCTTTCCCGTCTTCTTTGTCTTCATCCGGAAATAAATCTGCTTCTGGCCGCCTCCCATGGAAATCTTCTGGACGTCATAATCTCCCAGGGACTTGATAAAGGGCGTGAGCTTGGAATATCCATAGTTGCGCACGTCAAAATCCGGCAGACGCTTGGAGAGCTGATCTCCCAGCTTTCCGCAGTCCAGCCATCCCTCCTCGTCGGAGAGTTTGTCGATAATAGCGTTGACTGTCTTGCGAATGCGCTTTAAGTCTCTGATCTTGGCCTCCGCCGCCTTTTCTGCGGCAGAACCGGCTTTTGAGGCAGACGTCTTTTCAAGCACCTCTTTTTCTTCCTTCTCCTTCTCCTCTTTCTCTTCCTTCTGTTGATTCGAATACAAAAGGTCCAGATATTTAAACTGATTGCAGGCGGAAATAAAGGGCTTTGGCGTCTTTTCCTCTCCCATTCCGATCACCTGCATTCCCGATTCCCGCAGACGGGCAGCCAGACGGGTAAAATCGCTGTCCGATGACACAATGCAAAAGCCGTCCACATTTCCCGAATACAGAATATCCATCGCATCAATAATCATGGCCGAATCCGTAGAATTCTTGCCCACCGTATAGCTGTACTGCTGAATCGGAATGATGGAGTTATCCAGCAGAATATTTTTCCACGGCGCCAGCCTTGAGGTCGTCCAGTCTCCGTAAATTCTTTTATAGGTCACAATTCCATTGTTGGCCGTCTCATCCAATATGATTTTAATATATTTATCCGACACATTGTCCGCATCAATCAGTATGGCAAATCTCAGTTCATTGTCCATTGTCTCTCCCTTCTCTTCTTTTCTTACTTATCTTTTTTCCTACTTATTTATTGCCGCTGCCTGACCCTGTCCGCTCTCGTTATCTACCGCTTATTTGCGATTGTTTTTAAGGTTTTATGGCAATTTTCATCACATGATCTGCTTTTTCTTCAAATAAATCATAAGCCCGGACAATATCGTCAAGAGACATACGATGACTGATCAGAAAGCTGGCGTCCAGGCGGCCTGCTTCGATCAGATCCATGATCTCCTGACAGCGGCAGCCATCCACTCCGCCGGTCTTGAAAATCAGATTTTTCCCATACATCCGGGGTAAAGGCAAAGTCTGATCCTCCTCGTACATGGCCACCACCACCACGACGGCGTTGGGTCTGGCAATCTTCCAGGCCAGCTCAAAGGTGTCAGTCCCTCCCGCCGCCTCAAAAACCGTATCTGCTCCTCTGCCATGGCTCTCTGCTCGCACCCTGGCCTCAATCTCATCCCTTCCAGGCAGCAGGACAACATCTGCCAGACCTTTCTCCTTTGCCAGGCGCAGACGGCTCTCATCCGTATCTATGGCAATAATTTTCGACGGACCATAGAGTCTGGCGCACATCATCGTGCAGAGTCCCGTCGGCCCGGCTCCAATGACCGCCACCGTATCCGCGGGCTTTATCTCTCCCAGGCCGGCAGCCCAATAGCCGGTTGACAGGATATCTCCCACAAACAGGGCCTGCTCATCGCTCACCGAATCCGGTATTCTGGTCAGACCATTGTCCGCAAAAGGCACCCGGACATATTCCGCCTGACCTCCGTCGATCCGACAGCCCAGGGCCCAGCCCCCATCGGGATTTTCACAGTTATTTACGAATCCCCTCCGGCAAAAGAAGCATTCGCCGCAGTAGGTCTCCACATTGACAGCCACCCGATCTCCAGCCTTCACGCCGCGGACCGCTCTGCCTGTCTCCACCACCTGTCCCACCAGCTCATGCCCCAGGGTTACTCCCGGTACCGCCCGGGGCACAGCCCCCCGGCGAATATGAATATCGCTGGCGCAGATAGCTGCCAGAGTCACCCGGACAATGGCGTCCGTCTCAGCCTGAAGCGCCGGTATTTTCTTCTGTCGAAGGGCAATCCGGCCACCTCCCTCATAGACCAGCGCCTTCATCCATTTTTCCTCTCCCATTTCATCCTTCTCCTTTCTTCACAGTTTTCCCCGCATTTCCTCTGCGCCGGCTCCATAAGGCCGTATACCAGACGACTGCCGCCAAAAGCGCCAGACTCAGCCACTGGGAGGTAGAAAGGCCCCCATATATCCCCCTTTCATCTCCCCGCAGATATTCCAGAAAGAAACGCAGCACAGCATAGGTTCCCAGATAGATTTCAAATCCATGCTTGGCCCGCTCAATATGTCTGTCCGTGTAGAAAAACAGTACTCCGGCCAGAATGAATTCCAGAGCGCTTTCCAGAAACTGTACCGGGAACAAAGAAACACCGGCTGGGGCAAGCAGTGAATTCTCATAGACAATTGCCGCAGGACCGCTGTAGGGAATACCATAGCAGCAGCCTGCCAGTCCGCAGCCCAGACGGCCGATGGCGTGTCCCAGCGGTATGCAGGGAGCTGCCAGCTGCACATAATCGCCCACCACAATCCGAAAGATTCGTCCGCCGGTCCAGGCCCCCAGCACTGCGCCGATTACGCCTCCGTAAAAGACAAAGCCTCCGCCCATCAGCGCCGACAGATAACCTCCATCCGACAATACCCTGCTCCAGTCGATCGACCGCCAGGATACTGCCAGATACAAAAGCTTGGCTCCCAGAATGCCGCCCAGGCCGGCGCAGCCGGCTATCGTAATCAGATCATCAAAGCTCTTTCTGTAAAGCTTCGCCTGCTTCCATCCCGCCAGAGAGGCGGCGGCCACTCCCAGAACCATACATAAACCATAGTAGGGAATCACCCGATTTCCCAGCTGCAGCCCCAACGCAACTCCTCCTTTGTCTCATGCCGGCCGGACAGAAGAAATGCTGCCCTTGACAGACAGCATTTCACAACGTCCTTCTCTTTTTCGTTACAGGCGGATACTGTTTCAGAATGCCCAGGCCAGCAGGCTGCCAAACAGCGCCGCGCAGGCCACATACCACAGAAGGCTGAGTACCGTACCCACAATGGAGCAGACAAAGCCTGCCTGGGCCAGTCCTCTCTTTCCGTAGTCCTTCTTACCCTGTACGCCCAGAACAATGCCGATAATGCCAAGCACAGGCGCCAGCCACCACAGCGAGCCAAAACCGAATAAAGCTATCAGAATAGATAAAATGCCTAAAACCAGTGATGCGACTGCCATAATTTCTCTCTCCTTTTTCTCTTTCGTTGTCAAAATTATAGGGTTTTCCGCTTGGAATGTCAACCGCCTTTTTCCGCAGGAAACCATTATAAAAACTATTCAAGGCAAAACTATTACAGGAACGTCTTATAATCCTCGTAATTTCTGGCCAGCAGCTCCGGCGTGTTCAAACCATAAGGGCATTTGCTCATACACCGTCCGCAGTGAAGGCAATCCTCGATCTTCTTCATCTTCTCCTGCCAGGCAGGCGACAGCCATCCCTCCTGAGGCGCTCTGCGCAGCATCAGGCTCATCCGGGCGCAATTATTGATCTCGATTCCCACAGGACAGGGCATGCAGTAGCCGCAGCCCCGGCAGAAATCGCCGGACAGCTCCCCTCTGTCCCGATCAATTTCGCCCTGCAGCTTTTCATCCAGCTGCGGAGGACATTCCTGATAGGAAAGGAATTCATCCAGCTCCGACTCCTTTTGAATCCCCCAGATCGGGGCCACATGGGCAAACTGAGACTGAGCCATATAGGCATAGGCGCAGGCGGAATTATGGATCAAGCCTCCGGCCAGGCCCTTCATGGCGATAAAGCCCATACCAGCCTCCCCGCACAGTTTCACAACCTCCAGATCCTTATCGGAGGCCAGATAAGAAAAGGGAAACTGCAGCGTCTCGTAAAGACCGGAAGCAATAGCCTCCTTTGCCACGGCCAGCCTGTGATTCGTGATACCGATATGGCGAATTTTGCCCTGGGCCTTGGCCTCCAGCGCCGCTTCATAGAGGCCGGAACCGTCTCCCGGCTTCGGACAAAAGGCCGGATTATGAAACTGATAGATATCTATGTAGTCCGTCTTCAGCTGCCGCAGGCTCTCCTCCAGATCCTTCCACATGGCGGCTCCATCCTGCGCCGCCGTTTTGGTGCTGATAATGATTCGATCTCTGGTATAGGCAAAGGCCGCACCCAGCTTCTCCTCGCTGTCCGAATAAGCCCTGGCCGTATCAAAGTAATTAATTCCATTGTAAAAAGCCTTTTGCAGCAGATATACCGCGTCCTTTTTGGAAACTCGCTGAACCGGCAGCGCTCCAAACCCGTTTTTGTTTACTTCCAGCCCTGTCCTCCCCAAAATCACTCGATCCATGATGTCCCTCCTTATCCGAAAATAAAAACCGCCGGCAGCAGGCTCAGCTTAAAGCGGCCAGCCACACGGCGGCAAGGTCCTGATCTTTATCGTCCCTTTTTCATTATACTGAATATCTGCGCCGGGGACAAGACTGTTTTTGCAAAAGCCAAATCACAGCATTGTTTTTTCATAAAATCCGTAACCCCCTGCCACATTGCAGCAGACCCGGCCGCTCTGGCTGAGAATACGGCAGGCCAGATAACTGCGCAGGCCGCTGTGGCAATAGACATAAAGAGTACGATTTTGGGGTATCTCATGGATTCTCTCTCTCAGCTGATCCAAAGGAATATTGAGAGCCCCCTCTATGTGTCCCCGGCCGAATTCTCTGACCGTACGCACATCCAGAAGCAGAGGCTCGCCGGTATCCTCTGCGGAGGCCGCCCGGAGCGCGCCGGCGCTGGATACTGCTTCATCCCAGTGAACCTGCCGTACCAAACCTTCCAGCAGATTTTCTATCATATATCCTGCCATGTTTACCGGATCTTTGGCGGAGGAATAAGGCGGGGCATAGGCCAGATCAAGTTCTGTGAGATCCTCCGCCTTCATCTCTCCCCGAATAGCCGCAGCCAGCACGTCGATTCTCTTATCCACCCCATCCACACCCGCAATCTGAGCTCCCAGGATGCGTCCCGTAGGAACTTCAAACAACACCTTCATGGTCAGAGGGACAGCTCCCGGATAGTAGGAGGCATGAGAGGAAGGAGACAATATCACATAATCGTAATCCAATCCCTGACGCCTGGCCTCCTTTTCATTGATTCCCGTGGCTGCCGCCGTCAGCTCAAAAAGCTTTAAGATAGACGAGCCCTGAGAACCATGGTATTGTCTGGGAATACCGGCAATATTATCCGCCGCAATCCGTCCCTGCTTGTTGGCCGGTCCCGCCAGAGCAATGAGAGCTGGCTGTCCGGTGACAAAATGGCTGACCTGAACGGCGTCTCCCACCGCATAAATGTTTTCATCCGAAGTGCGCATATGGGCGTCGGTCCAAATGCTGCCGCGGATTCCCAGCCTGAGTCCGGCCTTCTCTGCCAGTGTGCTGTCCGGCTGTACGCCCACGGCCAGCACCACCATATCCGTCTCCAAAGCCGGCCCGTTTTTTTGTTCCACGATGACCCGCTCTCCCGCAGCCCGCAGGGCTGTTACATCCGTATACAGCTTAAGCTCCACTCCCTGCCGCTTTATCTCGCCGTGCAAAAGGGCGGCCATATCCGCGTCAAAGGGCGGCATCACCTGGCCGGAACGCTGGAGCAGAGTGACGGAAATTCCTCTTCTTGTCAGGTTCTCGGTCATTTCCAGTCCGATAAAACCGCCCCCTATGACGACCGCCTTCTGCGGATGAAACTGTCCGATAAAAGAATCGATCGCAAAGGTATCCTCCACGGTCCGCAGGGTAAAAACCCGGTCCAGCTCCGTCCCCGGCACGGCCGGAATCACAGGCTTCGCTCCGGGCGACAGAATCAGCCTGTCATAGCTCTCCTGATACGCTGCGCCATCCTCCAGCCGCCGCACGGTCAAAAGCCTGCGCTTCGGATCGATTTCCGTCACTTCATGTCCCACTCTTGCATCAATACGGAACCGATTAAAAAAGCTCTCCGGCGTATTCAAAGCCAGCTCTCTCTTCTCCTTGATCTCGCCCCCGATATAATAGGGGAGACCGCAATTAGCATAGGAAATATAACCGCTGCGCTCCAAAATGATTATCTGCGCATCCTCTTTCAGCCGTCTCAATCTGGCTGCCGCCGTCGCGCCTCCGGCCACGCCCCCAATAATTACTACTTTCACCTTTTTTGCATCCTTTCCGCCGATCTTTTCCTTTTCTCCACCTGCTCTTACCCGCAGACCACCGGATCTGCGGGTATCGGCACTCATTTTCTGTTTTTCTGCAGCTCCATTCCGGACTGCGTCTCTATCCTGGTCTGCATCTCCATTCCAGACTGCATCTCCATCCCAGGCTGCGTCTCTATCTTATCCAGCGGCGCCTGCCCATATGCCCTGCTTCAAATCAAAGCGGCAATGGAAGCCTTGGGAATCACGCCCACCTGACGGTTCGTTTCCTTGCCATTCTTAATTACCACCAATGTGGGAATACTCATCACTCCAAACTGAGCGGCCAGATCTCTCTGCTCATCCACATTAACCTTGCCCACCTTTACCTCGCTGTGTTCTCCGGCAAACTCATCTACCACCGGGGAAAGCATCCGGCAGGGACCGCACCAGCTGGCCCAAAAATCCAGAAGCACCGGCCGATCGCTCTTCATAACCTCCAGATCAAAATTTTCCTTTGTAATCGTAAGCACTGACATAATATTTTCTCCTTTTTATTTTTGGTTGATTTACGGTTTATTGATTCTGTAATATCAGTATACCCGTCAGCGGAAGTCTTTTCTGTGACCGAATCACAAAAAGCCTTTCAGCTTCGCCCGGTCCAGCACCGTTATTTTCCCGCGGGAGACCTTTACAATCCCTTCCTGGCTGAAATATTTCAGCAGCCGTGAAACCACCTCTCTGGCGCTGCCCATATATCGGGCGATCTGATCGTGGGTGTAGGACATTTCCTCTGTTCCGGTCCGCGTCATTTCATCCCACAGAAAGGCCGCCAGTCTCTGATCCGCCCGCATAAACAAAATCTGCTGCAGGCTCCACATCACATCGGAAAAACGCTCCGTTGCCAGCCGATAGGTGAAAAGCTCTACATACACATTTTTCTCCTTCAGCCGTCTGAAAAATGCCAGCGGCAGCAGGATCACCTCCGTATCTCCCACAGCCTCTATCAACACATCAAAGGCCACCTCCGATAAAACGCAGGAGGCTGACAGAACGCAGACGTCTCCCTTCCACAGCCGGTACAGCGTCACCTCTCGCCCATCCTCAGACAAAATATAAGTGCGCAGCTGTCCCGACGTCACAAGCATCATACCCGCGCAGTCTTCCCCGGCCCTGTGGATCGATTCTCCCCGGCGAAAGCGGACTTCCACAGCATTCTCCTCTACCTCTTTTTTCTCCTGCTCCGTCAGGTTTCCCCAAAACGAAAAGCCCGCCTCCAGTACAGCCAGTTTATCGTTATCCACCATGGTGATTTCCTCCCGAACGATTTGTCTCTGCTCTTATCCCAGTATACCGCAGGCGGACAAAGATTTCCACTCCTCTCCCTGCTTGTATGAAGATATATCCCTGCTGCGCCACGCAAAAGGACGCCGGCCTGTATAAACCTGCGTCCTGTTTCCGTCTCTTTCCTGTCTGTTTCCTGTCTCTTTCTTCCTTTCCGCTTCTCCGGCGCCTATAAAAAGGATTTTATTTCCTTTGTCAGCTTTTCTTCCAGTTTGATCAGTTTTTTGGCGATATCCTTTGACACCTCGTCGGCCGCCTTATACTCATTGAGATATTTATTCAGAGATTTAATCCCCATGCCGCAGCCGTCCGTCATCAGATCCGCTATGGTCTGATCCGATTCATTTGCCGCCAGCTTCACATTGGTCTTGATCCAGGACATACCCTTTGCAATGGGATTGGGCTCCTTCCCCTCGTCCCGGTACCGGGCCAGCAGCCCCTGTATCTCCGTTCTCAGCTTCTCATGCTCCGCCCTGCAATCGGAGAGATACTTCTTTAATCTCTCGGAGCTTACATACTCCATCACTTCATCAATGGACGCCACACCCATTTTCACCCCTGCGTCGCACTCCCGCAGCAGTCGTACGGTATCCTGTTCTATCATCATCGCCACCTGCCTTTCTGCTATAGAGTGTTCCCCAAAAAGGCGGCGGTCATGCAAAAAGCCGATAAAGAAATCCGATAAAGAATGTCCATGAAGAAAATGAGGATTTGAACAGAAGCTTCGGCTAACAGGCAGAGAAGCAAAGTATTGTGATATAATTAACATTCCGAAGGAAAAGAAAAATGTGCCAGGAGGGATTCGAACCCCCGACCCACGGCTTAGAAGGCCGTTGCTCTATCCAACTGAGCTACTGGCACAGGCGGCAAAGCTCTGTCAAGCTTTCCCTATAAAAAAGCAAGAGGAATACACGAACAACAATCAGAGCCTCTTGCTAATCGGCGTGACAGGATTCGAACCTGCGACCTCTCGGTCCCTAACCGAACGCTCTACCAAGCTGAGCCACACGCCGTTCATATGTACGGCAACCCTTTCCATTTGGCAGGAATTGCCCGCGGATATAAGTTACAGACTGTACCAGAAGGGATTCGAACCCCCGACCCACGGCTTAGAAGGCCGTTGCTCTATCCAGCTGAGCTACTGGTACATATGGCTTATTGCCAAGTCGGCGTGACAGGATTCGAACCTGCGACCTCTCGGTCCCTAACCGAACGCTCTACCAAGCTGAGCCACACGCCGCTATCTCTCGTTCCGAAATGGAACTCCATTCCGGAACGAAACAAATCTTATTAAATTAAGCTGCCAGCTTCTCCTTAGCAGTCTCAGCCAGCTTTGCGAAACCAGCCGCATCGTTCACAGCCATATCGGCCAGGATCTTGCGGTTCATCTCGATACCAGCCAGCTTCAGGCCGTACATAAAGCGGCTGTAGGACAGGCCGTTGATTCTGGCTGCCGCATTGATACGGGCAATCCACAGCTGACGGAACTGTCTCTTTCTCTCCTTGCGGCCTGCATAGGAGCTGGTCAGAGCTCTCATAACAGACTGCTTTGCGATTCTATACTGCTTAGATCTGGCTCCTCTGTAACCCTTGGCCAGCTTTAATACGCGATTATGCTTCTTCTTGGCGTTCATACCGCCCTTAACTCTTGCCATCTTTCAGTCTTCCTCCTTCCAATACTACCAGATTAATACGGTAAAATTCTCTTCATTACTTTTGCATTGGTAGCATCCGTAACGGTCGCTTTACGCAGGTTTCTCTTCCTCTTAGTAGACTTCTTGGTCAGGATATGACTCTTATAAGCTTTCATTCTCATGAGCTTGCCGGTACCGGTCTTTTTGAAACGCTTGGCAGCTGCTCTGCTGGTCTTCAATTTAGGCATAACAATGTTCCTCCTTAAGTTTAATTCCGTTTCTCCGTCAAGAACATGACCAAACTTCTGCCTTCCACCTTTGCAGGCTTGTCGACAGTCGCTATGTCGGCCAGCTTCTCAGCGAAGTCATCCAATATGTGTTTGGAATTCGCCATATGGCTCATCTCTCTGCCGCGGAAACGCAAAGTAACTTTTACTTTATCCCCTTTGGAAATGAACTTACGGGCAGCATTGACCTTCGTGTTCAAATCGTTGGTATCGATGTTGGGGGAGAGGCGTACTTCCTTCACTTCGATAATTCTCTGCTTTTTCTTTGCCTCTTTTTCCTTCCGGGCAAGCTCATAACGGTATTTCCCGTAATCGATGATCTTGCAAACCGGAGGCTTCGCCGTCGGCGCGATTTTCACCAGATCAAGCTCGGCTTCCTGAGCCAGCTTCATCGCTTCTCTGGCAGACATAATGCCAAGCTGCTGGCCGTCTGCACCGATTACACGGACTTCCTTGTCACGAATCTGTTCGTTAATCATTAACTCGCTAATGGTCTTGCACCCCCATGGATAAATAAAAAAAATGGATAGTCAGACTATCCACCAATCCTACGGTACCTGGTACCTTCCTGAACGCTTAGTCACTTGCTCGTGCTAAGGTGAGAGTGGATACTCTACTTTGTTTTCGTACTCACGACATGAAATAGAATACCACTCCCACCGATGTTTGTCAACGACTTTTTTTACTTTTTTGCATTTTTATAAACTGCGCCTTTTTATCTGCGGTAGACTTCAGCGCCGCCCAGATAAGTGGCCTCCACCGGTATCTCATGCAGCTTATCCGCCTCCGTCTCAAAGGGATTCTGACCCAGGATCACAAAATCCGCTGCCATTCCGGGAGAAATTTTCCCTTTAAAATTCTCCTCAAAGCTGGCTCTGGCCCCCGCCTGCGTATAGCTGTCCAGAGCCTCCTTGACCGTAAAGCACTGATCCGGCAGATACGGTCCCAGATGATCCCGAAGCGTACTGCGGGTCACTGCGCACTGCATGCAGGCCAGAGCATCGGGCAGCTCCACCGGGCAGTCGGTGCCGTTGCTCACCGTCACTCCCTTATCCATCAGCGTCTTCCAGTTGTAGCTGGTGGAAGCCAATTCCTGTCCTACCCGTTCTTCCAGCATATGAATATCATAGTCCAGGAAAATACTCTGGGCATAAATGTGGAGCTTCAGCCGGCTGATCCGCTCCAGCTGATCCGGCCTGGTAATCTGACAATGTACGATTCCATGACGGTGATCCTCCCTGGGATTGGCCTGCAGCGCTCTCTCATAGGCGTTCAGCACCCGGTCCAGGCAGGCGTCCCCAATGGCGTGGACAGCCACCTGCATTCCCTGCTCATGAGCATAGCCGATCATCTGATCCAGCGTCTCCTGGCTGAATACGGGGATGCCGCAGGTAGATGGATCGTCTGCATAGGGACGGCTCAGATAAGCGGTTCTGGCTCCTAACGCCCCGTCTCCCAGCATCTTGAGGGGGCCGATTTTGAACATCGGACTGCCTGTGCCCGTACGGTTGCCCGCCTCTACAAACTCCCTCAGGCTCTCAAGCGAGGTGAAATTGCTCTGCTCATAGACCCGTACCGTGAGCCTGCCCTCCTCCTCAAGCTCCCGATATGCCTCGTTTACCAGCGTCCAGGGCACCATCCGAAAGGCGCAGTAATCGTCAGTCTGGCTGCTGGTGACGCCATAAGAATTAAGCGCCCGGCAGGCCGCAAGAATCATGGACTTTAAGTCCTCCTTATCCGGCAGCGGCATGGCGTCATAGACCAAATCCATGGCGTTATCGTAAAACCGGCCGTCCGGCTCGCCCTGCTCCATCCCGATCCGGCCGCCCTCCGGCTGCGGCGTATCCGCCGTAATGCCAAGCAGCTTAAGCGCCCGGCTGTTTACCACCAGACAGTGGCCGCAGGTTCTGACCGCGCAGACCGGCACATCACTGGCTACCCGGTCCAGGTCATAGCGGTTCGGCATCCGATGGACATCCGAAAAATAATCCTGGTTCCAGCCTCTGCCCTTCAGCCAGCCGTTTTCCCGCAGAGGATGCTCCTCCCGGAAGGTCCGCAGGCAGTCAAGAACCTCCTCCAGACTTCCGGTGCACTGGGCCAGAGGAGCCACGCTCAGGGCGTTGCCAAATCCCAGCAGATGCATATGGCTGTCGTTAAAGCCGCTGCAAACGAAGCGCCCCTTAAGATCCACCAGCCGGGTTCCCTGTTCTTTCAGCGCCAGCGCCTCTTCATTTCCTCCGACAAAGATAAATCTCCCGTCCTCCTCCGCAAAGGCCTGCGCCAGTGCAGGCTCCCCGGTGTAGACCGCGCCGTTATAATATATCGTTCTCATTTCTTTGCTCCTTCTTTTACCCCGTCCTCATAAAACAGCCGGGCATTCTTTTCGGTATGACCAATTCCCAGGTAACGGGCCTTGTAATCTTTCAGGAGTTTAAAATACTGGTTGGACAGAAGCAGAATCACCGCCACATTGATAAAGGTTGGTATCGCGGAGGTAATATCCACCAAAGTCCAGATAAAGCCCTGGTTGTCCGTCTTGACCAGATAGATGGTCCACAAAAGCCCCGGCAGGGCGCGAACTGCATAGAACACCTTCATCACCAGATTTTTGAGGGGGCCTTCCTTCTTATAAAGATGCTCCAGTATGGCCAGATAGTAGGTAAACCAGCCGCCGGAGGTCGTAACGGTGAAAATCACCATAATCACCGCCAGCAGAATACTTCCAATGGTGCCAAAGCTGCCGGCAAAAGCATCCAGAGCCAGGGTCCCGCCATCGGTTCCATTGGTCCATTCGCCGCTCAAGATCACCGACAGAGCCGTAATGGTGCAGACTACCATAGTGTCGAAGAACACCTCAAAGGAACCCCACAGTCCCTGCTCCACCGGATGACGCGTGTTGGCCGAGGCATGAATCATCGGGGAAGTTCCCCAGCCGGCCTCATTGGAGTAAACCGACCGGGCCATGCCCACCCGGATCATCTCGCTGACCGCGCAGCCGGCAAAACCGCCGATAGCCGCAGTTCCGGTAAAAGCATTGGTAAAGATGGCGGCAAAGGCTCCCGGCACGACGGGCAGGTTTACCAAAATCATTCCAATTCCCATCAGAATATAGAGTACACTCATGCAAGGGACCAGCTTGCTGAACACAGAAGCGATCTTTTTGGTGCCGCCGCTGGTGATCATATAGGTCAGCACGCTCAAAAACACACCGACAATAATCACGCCTTCAATTTTCAGTCCGCCGATGTTCAGATCCGGCAGCTGAAACGCTCCGGAAACCACCTGGGCCGCCGTCAGATTGGACGAGGTCACAAAAAAGGTGGAAAAAATACCAATACCGAAGATAACCGCCGGCGCCAGCCACAGCCTGCCCCATTTTCTCTCCGTTCCCAGACCGCGCTCCATATAGTAAGTAGGGCCGCCATAATACTCGCCCTTTTCATTTTTTCTGCGGTAGTAGCAGCCCAGAGTCACCTCTACCTGCTTTAATATCATACCCAGGCAGGCGGTCAGCCACATCCACAGCACAGCGCCGGGACCGCCGGCAGCCACAGCCGTAGCCACGCCGGCAATATTTCCAAAGCCAACCGTCCCGCCGATGGCGGTAGAAATCGCCTCAAAAGCGCTGAGCATCCCCTTCTCGTCCTTTTTGGCCTCTGCGCTCTTCTCACCGAAGAGCTGCCCGCCGGTTCGGCGCATAATCCAGCCAAAATGCCGGAATTGAAAGAATCCCGATCTTATCGTAAAATAAAGCCCCGTAACAATCATCAGGACAATCAGCGGAAGTCCCCACAGCACTCCGTCAAGCCAGTTCAAAAATTCTATCATACTTTTCCTCCTGTAAGACCGGCCCTGCCCCGGCGGACGGTCGCGTCTCCCGGAGGTTCTTTGGCGCGCTGGCCAGATAAAAAGAAGCAGCGGTACATGGCATACCACTGCTTCATCGTCTGCAAATCTCCGTGAAACAATAGCTCCTCCACCATTCAGGTGAGAGTGTACAGCCTGTTCGACTGCACCCCAACTACAGCGTTCCGCGGAAAAAACACCGGTTTCGGCGAAGCTCCCTTTCAGCCGCCCCTCCCTGGCCTTCCGCAGCCTCCGGGCGTTTACTCTTGAGATTCGCACCTCTATTGCCGTTTTTTATTGTTCACTTTATAATAGTAGCTTTCTGCAGGTCTGTCAACTGTTTTTTTAAAAAAAGGCGAAGCCCGCCTGCGGACTCCGCCTCCGTCATTTTATTCTTGTAATTTATTCTCCATAGTAAGCTTTCAGATACAGCTCCTTTATCTCGCTCATCAGCGGGTATCTGGGATTGGCCGCCGTGCACTGATCGTCAAATGCCTGCTCCGTCATGGCATCCAGCGTATCCAGGAAATGCTTCTCGTCTACGCCGTACTCCTTGATGGACTTTTTGATTCCGATCTTTCCCTTCAGCTCTTCCAGACCGGCGATAAGCTTCTCGAAGCACTCCTTATCGTCCTTGCCGGTAAAGCCGCAGTAGCGGGCGATCTCCGCATAGCGGGCCAGGGTGTGAGGATACTGATACTGCGGGAAGGTGCCCATCTTGGTCGGCACTTCCTCCGCATTGTAGCGCATCACATAGGTCAGCACCAGGGCGTTTGCCACGCCGTGAGGCAGATGATGGAAGGCGCCCAGCTTGTGAGCCATAGAGTGGTTCAGACCCAGGAAGGCGTTGGCAAAGGCCATACCGGCCAGGCAGGATGCGTCGGCCATCTTGCAGCGGGCCTCCACGTCGGCAGCGCCCTTCTCATAAGCGCGGGGCAGATATTCAAATACGTTCTTGGCCGCCTTAAGCGCCATGCTGTCGGTATAATCGCTTGCCATCATAGACACATAGGCCTCGATAGCATGGGTCATAACGTCAATACCGGAGGCGCTGGTCAGGCCCTTAGGCATGGTCATCATATTGTCGGGATCGACAATGGCCATATTGGGCAGCAGGGCGTAGTCGGCCAGCGGGTATTTCACACCGGTGGTTTCATCGGTAATAACGGCAAAAGGCGTCACCTCGGAACCGGTTCCGGCAGAAGTAGGGATGGCAACGAAATAGGCCTTTTCTCCCATCTTGGGGAAGGTGTAGACTCTCTTGCGGATATCCATGAAATCCATAGCCATATCCTTGAAGTCCACGTCGGGATGCTCATACATCACCCACATAATCTTGGCTGCGTCCATAGCGGAACCGCCGCCCAGGGCGATAATCACATCGGGGCCGAAGGAAGTCATCTGCTCGGCGCCCTTCTTTGCGCAGGCCAGAGTCGGATCGGGCTCTACATCGTAGAAGCAGGCATAGCGGATTCCCATCTCATCCAGCTTATCCGTGATCGGCTTGGTATAATTGTTCTGATACAGGAACTGGTCGGTGACAATAAAGGCGCGCTTTTTGTCCATCACATTTTTCAGTTCATCCAGAGCCACAGGCATGCAGCCCTTCTTAAAGTATACCTTCTCCGGGGTACGCAGCCACAGCATATTTTCTCTCCTCTCCGCCACGGTCTTGATGTTCAGAAGCTGTTTCACGCCTACGTTCTCCGATACGGAGTTGCCGCCCCAGGAGCCGCAGCCCAGCGTAAGGGAAGGAAGCAGCTTAAAATTATACAGATCTCCGATACCGCCCTGAGCAGAAGGAGTGTTGATCAGAATACGGCAGGTCTTCATGGCGGCCGCATGCTTTGCCAGCTTCTCCTGCTCCGTTGCCGTATTGACATACAGAGAGGATGTATGGCCATAGCCTCCATCGGCTACCAGCCTCTCAGCCTTGGCGATGGCCTCGTCAAAGTCCTTTGCCTTATACATGGCCAGCACCGGGGAAAGCTTCTCGTGGGCGAACTCCTCAGACAGCTCCACGGACTCCACCTCGCCAATCAGAATCTTGGTGTTCTCCGGCACGTCCACACCAGCCAGAGCTGCGATCGTATGCGCTTTCTGTCCCACAATCTTTGCATTGAGGGCCCCGTTAATCAGGATCGTCTTACGTACCTTATCCGTCTCCTGGGGGTTCAGGAAATAGCAGCCTCTCTTGGCAAATTCTGCTTTAACGTCCTCATAAATGCTCTCCAGCACGATTACCGACTGCTCGGAAGCGCAGATCATGCCGTTATCAAAGGTCTTGGAATGAATCAGAGAATTTACCGCCAGCTGAATATCTGCCGAATCATCGATGATAGCAGGCGTATTGCCAGGTCCCACGCCTACAGCGGGCTTGCCGGAAGAATAGGCCGCCTTAACCATGCCGGGGCCGCCGGTAGCCAGGATCAGATCCGCCTCCCGCATAACCTCTCCCGTCATATCCAGAGAGGGCTTATCAATCCAGGCGATAATTCCCTCGGGAGCGCCGGCCTTCACCGCCGCATCCAGAACCACCTTGGCCGCCGCGATGGTGCAGGCCTTGGCGCGGGGATGGGGACTGATAATGATGGCGTTACGGGTCTTAAGGGCGATCAGGGACTTAAAAATCGCCGTAGAGGTGGGATTGGTGGTAGGAATCACCGCCGCGATGATGCCCACCGGCTCGGCGATCCGCTTGTAACCGTAGGCCTTATCCTCCTCAATAACGCCGCAGGTTTTTGTGTGTTTATAAGCATTATAGATATACTCGGCCGCGTAGTGATTCTTGATTACCTTATCCTCGACCACGCCCATGCCAGTCTCCTCCACAGCCATTTTGGCCAGGGGAATTCTATGCTGGTTGGCCGCCATCGCCGCCGCCTTAAAAATCGCGTCTACCTGTTCCTGCGTATATGTGGCAAAAATTCTCTGAGCCTCGCGCAGCTGTTTCATGCGCTCCTGCAGAGCTTCCATGTTGTCAACTACCATTGCTGTTTCTTTCTTCTGAGCCATTGCGTTCCTCCTGATAACTTTCATAATTGGTGTTGTCTGCGTCAATAGACACCGACAGATACATTCTTATGTTGCAGTATCGTGCGCAGTATTCATTGCTTTTGTTTTGTTCGATATTTCTTTAACGATTTGTATTATACTTTCAAAATTCAAATCCGTCAATAGATATGTTATTTTTTTGTCGTTTAATATTAGACGAAGTTTGTCAAAAAAGAACTCCCTTTTTCGTCAAAAGGGAGAAATTCTCTTTTCACCTGTCTTTCCTCCGTCAAATTTCTCAATTTTACCGGCAGGAAAAAGGGTTTTTATATATTTTTACCGAAGGCAAAGGAATCCGCCCATATTGCCGCGCCTCCCTTTACTTCCCCGATGGGAAAAAAGGAGCTCTTTGTTGCAGCAGGTACATATATCTGTCACCGTGATATTCTCCGCCTTAATACCGGCTTTTTGCAAAATCCGCTCATTGGCCCGCTGCAAATCCAGATGGTATTTCCCCGGTCTGCCCGGATAAGGCTTCAGCACATCGGCGGGAAGCGCCTGTCCCCATCCTGCCGCAAAGGCCTCCGCCACGTCCTCTCCCACCTCATAGCAGGCGGCGCAGATACTGGGACCAATCCCGGCAATGAGATCCTCCGGCCGGCAGCCATAAGCCTGCTCCATGGCCTCCACGGTCCGCTGCCCCATACGGCCCACCGTCCCCCGCCAGCCCGAATGCGAGGATGCGATTACCCGCCGCACCGGATCTATAAAAAAGAGAGGCACGCAGTCCGCATAGGAAGTGACCAATGTGATTCCCGGCACATCGGTCATCAGTCCGTCAATATCCCGATAGTCTCTGTCCCGGACAACTCCTTTGCCCGCATCCTCCTCGGTCACCTGACGGATATTTACAGTGTGCGTCTGCCAGGAAAGCACCATTCTGGACATATCTGCCTCCAGCGCCGCGGCCATCCGCTGGTAATTCTCCTGAATGTTAGCCGCTTCATCTCCTCGTCCCCGGGCAAAATTCATCGAAGCGCAGTCCCCGGTACTGACGCCCCCCAGACGGGTGGAAAAACCATGCTTCACCAGACCGGTCTTCTCAAAGGATGGAAACGTCAAAAAGGGAACTCCCTCCCGAATCTGAAGCCGCATCACTTCTTCCGGCCCCTTTCGAATGAATGTGATTTTTTCCATTGCCGTTCCTCCTCTCCGTTTTCCTGTTTGCCTGCTTCCGTCTTCCCCTCTTCTATTGTCCCTCTTCTGTTGACCCGCTTCTGTTGCCGCCTACCAGCCTCCAAAAGCGTTGGGTATCCACCGAACGGCTGTTTTTTGCGCAGGTTTTCCACCGAGATCCGGCGCCTGTTCACAATTTCCACTGCTGCTGTCCTGTAAGGCCAGCACGTCAAAGCGGCAGGGCGTATCCTCCGGCAGCCGGCGCTCTTTCAGATACCAGGACGCCGCCAGAAAAATTTTTCTCTGCTTATGGGAATCAACCGCCTCCGCCGGATCGCCGCTTATGGCCGTCCGCCGGTATTTTACCTCACAGAACACATAGGTTCTCCCATCCCGCGCCACAATATCGATCTCTCCGGCTTTGCACCGGTAATTGCGTTCAACAATGGAAAGGCCCTGTTTCTCCAAAAAGGCAGCCGCATACTCCTCATAACGGCTGCCAATCTCTCTGTTATTCCGACGTACCATCTTATTTTCTCCCCCCTGGAGCTTTTGACACAGAATGCTCCCCAAAGCCGGCGGCCATAGACCCTATACAAAATTCCCGATAAAAGTCCGGCGGTGAATGGGGCTGGGACCATACTGGCGGATGGCCGCAATATGCGCCGCCGTACCATAGCCCTTGTGCCCGGCAAAACCATATTCCGGATAGATTGCGTCATACTCCTTCATCATTCTGTCCCTGGTCACCTTGGCAATGACACTGGCACAGGCAATGGAAATACTCTTGGCGTCCCCCTTTATAATGGGCACCTGGGGAATCTCCACATCCGGAATGCGCACCGCATCGTTAAGCAGTACATCCGGGCGGACAGAAAGCTGCCCAATGGCCTGGCGCATCGCCTCATAGGTAGCCTGCAGGATATTGATCTCGTCAATGCGGGCCGCCGGCACCACACCTACTCCCACAGACAGCGCCTTCTCCAGAATCTCAGGGTACAGAGCTTCCCTGCGCTTCTCCGTCAGCTTCTTGGAATCGTTCACATAGGGAATCACAAGACCGGCAGGCAGAATCACCGCCGCCGCTACCACCGGTCCTGCCAGAGGTCCCCGTCCGGCCTCGTCAATCCCGCAAATATATGTACAGCTTTCCTCATACTGACGCTCATACGAACGCATGCCTTCCAAGCGTTCCCGTTCCAGACGCTCCTTTTCTTCGCGCCGTCTCTGCCTCTCCTCTTTGGTTATCTTTGTTTTCTCCGCCATCCCATATCCTCCCATCTGCCAGTCTGTTACTGATGCCTCAGAAAGCCCAGCCGGTCAAAGGGATAGATACAGACAAAGGCTTTGCCCACGATCTGATCGCGGCTCACGTTGCCGACAGCCGGATCGCGGCTGTCGGAACTGACATTGCGATTGTCTCCCAGAACAAAGTATTCATCCTCACCCAAGGTCACCGGCGAATTGGCCCGTCCTGAGTTTTCCATCAGAGCATTTCCATAGTCTTCTTCCAAAAGTACTCCGTTTATATAAATCCGCCCGTCCTCGATAAGCACCGTTTCTCCCGGCAGACCGATAATCCGCTTGATATAATAACTGTTTTCTCCCTCAGGATAATGAAAAACTACAATATCATATCGCTTCGGATCAGTAAAGCGATAACTCAGTTTATCCACAATCAGATTGTCCCCATCCTCCAGGGTGGGCGACATGGAAGAGCCATCCACTACGGTTTTCTGCGCCACAAAAAAGATTACCGCCAGGCAGACCAGAAAAAGAAACAGACCATATAGCAAAACGCTGCTGATCTCATAGGCATAGTACCGCCTGCGGTTTCTTCTCCGTCTGGCAGACATGGTCCTTCTTCCATCCTCCGTCACGTCCATGTCATCCCTCCGGCTCTTCCAGCGTGATCCGTCCCAGGCGGCCGCTGCGAAAATCCTCCAGAATCAGCCTGGCCGCCCGCTCATAGTCCAGCTCTCCGCCTTTGCCGATGCAGCCCCGCACTCCGGCAATGCTGTTAAGAACCGCCGCCTCACCGGCTGTCTCCTCCAAACCATACCGCTCGCATAAAACCTGCGGATATTCCTGCTGCAGAAAAGAAATCAGCCACAAAGACAGCTCCGCCGGATCTACGATCGTATCGCTGATAGCTCCCGCCGCCGCCAGACGGCAGCCCACCTGCTGGTCCTCGAACTTGGGCCAGAGAATACCGGGAGTATCCAGAAGCTCCACTCCTTTGCCCAAACGAATCCACTGATTTCCTCTGGTGACCCCCGGCTTGTCCCCGGTGCGGGCCGCCGCGCGGCCGGCAAAGGTATTGATAAAAGTAGACTTCCCAACATTCGGAATCCCTACCACCATTGCCCGAACCGGCCGGTTCAGGATTCCTCTGCGCCGGTCTCTTTCCCTTTTTTGCTGGCAGGCCTCTTCAATAACCCGCCGAACCTCCTTCATGGCTCCGGAAACTCTGGAATCCAGCAAGACCGTACGGCAGTTCTTCTCCTCAAACCATATCTTCCATTTCTCCGACCGCTGCGGGTCCGCCAGATCGCTCTTATTTAAGAGAACCAGCCTTGCCTTGCCCGCGGCCAGCTTATCTATATCCGGATTTCTGCTGCTAAAGGGAACACGGGCATCCAAAAGCTCGATGACCAGATCCACCAGCTTGATGTCTTCCTGCATATTTCTCTTTGCCTTGGTCATATGACCCGGATACCACTGAATATTCATCGTCGTCCCCTCTCTTTCTTCCCGCCTTGCTCTGCAGCAGATCAGCGGATACTTCCCAGATTTTCAAAGGGACCGATACGAAACCATACCCGTCCAATGATCTGAGATCGCTTTACATTACCGATACCGGCAAAACGGCTGTCCTCGCTGCTGTCCCGATTATCCCCCAGGACAAAATACTCATTTTCCCCCAGGACTACCGGTTCGTCTGCCAGACCGCTGAGAGACACATGGGCGAGGGTTTCCTCCTCCAGAGGTACGCCGTCGATATACACGGTTTCATTCATAATCTGTACCGTCTCCCCGGGCAGACCGATCACTCGCTTTACGTAGGTCTTGGTTCCGCTGCCGTTTTCTTTTGTAAATACGATAATGTCGTAACGCTCCGGATCGCTGAAATGATACTGGACCCGGTTGACTAAAACTACATCGTCTGCCGCCAGAACCGGTTCCATGGAATGTCCCGTCACCGTAACCCGGTCGCAAAAAAACAGTACCACAAAAACGGCCAGCACGGCCACGGCAGCCAGATCGGCAGCCCAGTACACCGTACTGCGCAAAAGGTTCGTCTCTCTCTTTTCACGATTCAGCTCGCTGTAATTCATGGTCCCGTCTTCTCCTTGGTAATGTCCCGCCAATTCAGACATATATGGTAAGAGGGGCAAGTACCCGATCGTATTTGCCCCTCAGTTCGCCATACCTTTTATCTAATATACTCTTTGACCTTGGCGCTCTTGCCGGATCTCTGTCTCAGATAATTCAGCTTCGCCCGTCTTACCTTACCTCTTCTCACCACTTCGATTTTCTCGATACGGGGAGAATGCACCGGCCAGGTTCTCTCCACGCCGACACCGTTGGAAGTCTTTCTCACGGTGAAGGTCTCGCGGATACCGCCGTTCTGTCTCTTCAGTACGGTTCCCTCAAATATCTGGATTCTCTCTCTGTTTCCCTCGCGGATCTTAGCATACACCTTGACGGTATCTCCTACGCGAAAGGGAGTGATCTCCTGCTTCAGCTGTGCATCTTCGATGCTCTTAATAATGTCGTTCATGTGTGACCTCCTGCTCATTTGGATGTTCGTAAATGCCTTTCGCACCAGAGGACCATCTCTATTCATCTTTCACAACTGCTGTAGTTTATCACATTTCCCCCGGAAATGCAAGGGTTTTTCGTATTTTCCGGACGGATTTTCTCACCGTGCCTCCACGCCGGGCCTTAGAGCCGCGTTAGCCAGCGACCACTGGCAATCCTCCAGCCCCCTCTCCACCTCAGCCCACAAAAGCCAGGTCGCCATATCCGTAGTGCCTATTTCTGTTCCTTCATAATATAATGTAACTTCGATTTCCGAATCGTCCCGGTTAATGGCCTGAATCGACGGATGCGCAGAGCCGCTGGAGGTAGACACTTCAATTACTACCAGAGCCTTCTCTGCAAAAAAGCTGTCGTCATAGGCGTCCGTCTCCGCACTCAGCTCAGCAGGTACGTCCGACGCTGAAGTCACATAGGACACCGATGCTTTATTCACCGTATAAGGGACTCGAATCCTTTCCCCTGAAACAAACGCCAGGCTCTCGCCCTGGGATTCTTCCGCCGTCTCTCCCACCTCAGGTCTGCCGGGTCTGATCTCCGGAGCCTGGGCAGATGCCTCCGTAACTCTCATGCTTTCTTCCTCCTGCGTTACTCCTTGCTGCGGCTGCGTCTCCGAAGTCTGATCTGTCCGTTCCGTCTGATTGCAGGAGCTCAGAATCAGAACTGTAAGGCAGACTATCGCAGCAATAAGCGAATATCTTCTTTTTCCGGTCATGGTGTTTTCCTCCCTTCTCCGGCAGCTATTGCAGACAAACTGCCCCTTTATTGTTCCGCTATATCTGTCATTATTACACATAAAGTGAAGGAAATCCAGAGTCATATTTCTTACAAAATATTAACTCTGGATTTCCTGTCTATTTCCGGCCTGCACCCGAAAATATCACGTCATGCAATAATTGCATTGCGATTATGCTTTCTGCCCCCGTTTCTTCAGTCCATAGAACACAACCGCTGCGGCAGCTGCGGCCGCAAGAATCAGGAACATGATCGGCGAATTGTCACCGGTCTGATTGCCGCCGGTCTGCGAAGGCTGGCTGTTCGTGGTACCGCCGCCCTGGCTGCCGGAGCCGCCCGGATTACCGGTGTTTCCACCTCCTCCAGAACCGGTGGCCGGAATCACCACAGTCTGCGTACTCGTATAGGTCTGACCATTAAAGGTCACGGCAGCAGTGTAGACAATCTGTCCGTCAGTCGTTGCTGTAGCCGGAGTCGTCACACTGGTAACGTCCGCCTCTACCGTCTGAACATCACCGCAAACTTCGCAGGTGAAGGTCATTACGCAGGAGCTGTTGTCGCCAGACCAGGTGATAACGGGCTCGCCATAGCTGTGTTCAGGAGAAACCGTCTCATTTTCTTCAGAAGCAGGCGTAGTATCATTTACTTCCTCGTGCAAAATGGAGACCGTGGTCTCACTGTCACAGGCTATCGCTGCCTTAAACTGTACCGTCGCTACAGGAGTACCTGCCTCAATACCGTTCAGGCTTACATAACCAACCGTCACAGAGCCATTCTCTTCATCCACCACCTTGGAGGTATAGTTGCCGCCGATGTTCACGCTTTCCAGCTGCAATGCAGCAGGATCATAAGTGATCTCAACAACGCCGTTCGTGGAAACAACATCCTCTGTCACTTCAACTGTAACCGTCCCCGCTTCCTCTGAGGTTCTCGCATTCCCATTGGAGATAACAACAGTGGAATTCAGACCGCCTGCCGGAGCAGGATTTACAGGCTCAGTCTCTGCAGCAGGAGCAGTGGCTTCGTCTGCAGGAGTCTCATCCGCAGGAACCTCGTCTGAAGCGGTCTCTTGCGGCATGGTCTCTTCCGGAAGAGTTTCTTCAGGGAGAGTCTCTTCAGGCGCTGTCTCAGCTGCCGTGGATTCTTCCGGAAGCGTCTCTGAAAGAGTGGTTTCGGGTACGGTTTCCTCCGGAGCAGTCTCCGGCGCCGTCTCGGCAGGCGTGGTCTCGGGAGCTGTTTCCTCAGGAGTGGTCTCCGGAGCAGTCTCGGCAGGGGTAGTTTCCTCGGCATCCGTCTCAGTACCGATATTGGCCTTGACGGAAGCAATCTCAGCAGCATTGGCGCTTGCAGCATCATTGACAGAATCAATCAGGCTGGCGTCAGAATCATTCGGAACTGCCCGATACAGAGCCACCGGCCATACGCCGTCTCCTACATTGCCCAGCAGAGTGGATTCAAATATTCCTGTATTGCTGTTATACTCCAGCATATAGATCTCATTGGTCGAACCAGTGAAATAGGACAGGTACAGCGCATCCATGTTGTCGTCCCAAACCATGGAGCAGCACTGCGTTCCGGCGGAAGTCGGGAAGGACAAATTAAGGTCAGTCTCATAGATATACAGGCCAATAGACGAAGTCCCGTCGTAAGCCAGGCCCCAGAGTCCGCCATTGTTATCTAAAGCAAACATCAGATCACGGTTCCTGCTGTCGAGACCGCCCCAATCCAGGGCAACAAAGCGGTCTCCTCCAGTATATTCGCTGAGATAACCACTGAGATCCCAGCCGTAATCAAAGGTATTTGCCATCGGGCCGTCTTCGGAATAAAGCAGGAAGCTGCCATATATACCGAATATGGTATCCGTACCATTCACCAGGTTATAGAAATACGGGAAGGTCATATCCTGCATGGGAGCGCCATAGGCCACCGCAGCAGCAGAGGTATTCAAAACCTCTCCTGTATTGATATCAATCTCATACATATAACCGGTGGAGTTCTGCTGATAAAGGGAAGCGTTTTCATTTAAGTATCCCTCATCATCAAATTTATCCCAGGCAATACTGTTGATATCATTGTCAAGGCTTGCATAAGAGGTCCAGTTACTGTCGTTTTCCATGTTCCAGCTAAACAGCAAAGGATTGCCCTCTTCGTCCTGCAAAGCGCCGTAAATAGTCACTTCAGGAGTTCTAACTGTAACTGTGCAGCTGGCAGATTTGGTTTCATCCAAAACCGAAGTGGCTGTGATGAAGCACTGGCCTACATCAACGGCCGTAACAATACCATTTTCATCAACGGTGGCAATATCAGGATCACTCGACTCCCAGGTTACGCTGCTGTCAATGATGTTTATCGGCAGAACCGCTGCGGTCAGAACACCTGTAGTACCCTTCATTAACGTCAGTTCGCTGTCAGACAGCGCAACGCTCTCAACCACGCTGGTTGCATCTATACCCACGAACACACGATAGGTCGCGGCATTGTTGGCATAGTCGCAAATCTGAAGCAGATAGATACCCTCATCCAAAGCGTCTGCTTCGATGGTAAAGGTCTGCTCCTCACCGGCTTCTGTCTGTGTACCGGGCTCAGCCCAAAGATCCTCTGTACCGGTAGAATTATACAGAACTGCACCGGCAATATACTGGTTATCCCGGGCAGTAATGGTAAGGCCATCGTCATCCATAAAGATATTGTCCGAGATTCCTTCCACCTCAGGAGCAGTATTGTCAATGGTAAAAGGAATAGATAAGGTAGCCCCATCACCCAAAGCATCATAATCAATCGTACCGTCTGCAGTCAGATAGTATTCCGGAGCCATCGTCAGACTCAGAACATACTGGTCTCCCTCATCGCCTGCAGGGGAGAATGACAGAGAACGAGAAGCATAGGTGTTATACCAGGAACCGGCATTCTCGGAGAAATAAGCTCCATAAGACTGTCCGATCGCTTGCTCCAGTTCAACCTCGCCGGTCGTTGTATTGGTAATCGTCAGTTCACCGCCCGCCGCGTTGCGGATTAACGCATAAACCGCACCGTAAAGGGAATCACTGGCATTCATTGCATTGCGGGTCTCATCATATTCTTCTGTAAACAGAGGATTGCCGCCGAAGTAATAATTGCCGCTGTTTCCAGCATAATTGACAATCACATAATTGCTGTAATCATTGCCCACATGAGGAAGCCGCACATCGGCTGCCTCAGCATTCGAGTTATAAGTCCAGGTGCCCACATCATACATGGAGGGATCTGTCCAGCTGCCATAGTAACCCAGCACAGGGATGGAATGAGAAGTTCCCAGCACACCTTCCTGACTGGTTTCCGCCGTGGCATAAACAAAACCTTCAATGTAGGCGCCGGCAGGATTGGACTCATTCAGGGCTGCCTTCTGCTCATCAGTCAGCGACAATGTGACGCTGATGGTTACAGAACCATTAGCCGGAACACTGACATAGCCCGTGCTGGCAGCTTTAAAGAACAAATAGGCGTCATAAGAGTTAATTAACCCATCGCCATTCAGATCGGCTAACTCCTCATGGGTAATGCTGTCCTTTGCACCAGTAGCATAATCCAGCAGAGCCTGACCATCGCCGGCGTTCACCTGGTCGTCGCCATTGAAATCCATACCGTTGAGCGTTCTCTCTGCTCCCGTAAGGTCAACCGGCTGCCCATTTACACTCCAGGAAGCTCCAAAAGCCAGATTGGTGGTAGAGCTGTCCAGATAGTCAAATCCATCGTCCCCGGTGAATACACCCTGTGTAAACAGGTCGGCAGACAATGCATAAAGTTCGTCCTCTCCATTCAGATTATTGATGGTAAAGGAGAAACTGTAGGAGCCACTCTTCTCAGGATCATCACCCAGCTCGGCTTTCACCTTTCCGTCTGCGTAAGTATCGGTGGCATCCGCGCCCATCATAATATAGCTGCTGGCCTTAACAGCATCGCCCACATTGGCAAGGCCGGCGCCCTGATTCAGAATCGAATAATAGTTGGAGCTGCCAGGCTCATTCAGAGGAACGGCAGTGGACATCAGCAGGCTGTTCGTCAGCTGACGATTTGACAGGCCGGTCTGGGCCTCCAGCTCGTTCTCCTGGATGTACTGGGCCACCAGAGCAGCCATACCAGCCACCTGAGGAGCCGCCATAGAGGTACCGGACATCTGCTCATAGGCAGTGCCGCCCGCAGGCAGTCCGTTGACGGAATAGATGTTGCCTCCGGGAGCAGTGATCTCCGGCTTTAACTCCAGGCTTCCGGGTATGCCCCAGCTGGAGAAATCACTCATGGACACATCTGCATCAGGATCATTGGCAGTGCCAATGGTATCGGATACTGTCATGGTCCCTATGTAATAAAGTACATTCCCCTCATTGTCCGTCACAGCCTCAGCGGCCTCTTTGAGCATCTCGCCAGCGGACTGAATAATGGATACACAGGGGGCAGGACCTACATAGCCGCTCAGATCCATGCTGATCGTACCAAGCGTGTTATTCGCAACCATAACGGCAATCGCACCGTTTTCAACACCGGCATTGCCTTTCTCAAAGAAAGAAGAAACGCCGCGATAGCAGACAACGATTTTTCCTTTCAGAACATTTGCATATGCTGCAAAATCCTCCGCTTCATTACCGGCTCTGTCAATGTCAAACAGGACATATTCATGCTCGCCTGCAATGGATGTCATCGGTTGATTTGCATAACCGGTCGTCTCCGTATAAACGATATTCTCTCCGTTAACCTTCACATGATTGCCGGTAGCGCCGGTATTGTCTGCGGAAGCAACTGCCAGAGAGTTGGTAAAGGACCCAGGAGACCCGACCGTATCAAAATTCACTTCATCCGAATACAGATATCCTGTATTGAAGTCATAATCTGACCAGGCGCCAACATTACCGGCAGACATGGTGACCACCGTATCGGTCTCCGTCAGACTCTCCATGATACTCTGGTATTCAGCAGTAGCACTGTAAGTCATACCGGCATTGGCGGACCCCAACGACAGGTTCACGGCGTCCGCCCCCAGTACGATGGCATCCTCAATGGCAGCCATATAATCCGAGTCATAAGCGCCGCCGCCCTTGCCAAACACCTTCATGGTAATAAGCTGGGCCTCTGGAGCCACGCCCTGGGTATATACGCTTTCCAGTGCACTGGCGTAACCGCCATTGCCATCCGGAATATAGGAGTTTGCTGTGGCAATACCGGCCACATGGGAACCATGTTCGCTCTGCGTATCATTATCATGCGTAACATCGTAGTCCCCATCCACATAATTGTAAGCATACGGGAGCTTGGAGGAAATGAAAGCCGCATCCGGATCAATCGAGGCATTCAATTCATCAGCGAGGGAAGCTATTTCGTCAGCATCCAGCAAATCCAGACTGGCTGCGTAGTCCTCATAGCTCATGCCTGCATCCTCAGCCAGCCGGCTCAGAGCATACTCATAAGCGCCTGCATCAAAGGACTGATGGTCCGTATCGGTACCAGTATCAATGATAGCGATGCGGGTACCTGCACCGGTATACCCTTCCAGATAAGCAGTGGAACTGCCAATCATGGAAGAAGAAGTGGACATAGCGGGGTCTGCCACGGGATCTACATCCACGACAGCAGGTTCATAATAGGTCTCCAGCAGCACATCCGCCACACCCGGAATCTCTTTAATCCCTTCGATCTGGCCGTATTCCACATTAGCGGAAATAATGTTTGCAGCCAGAGTCAGGTTCCAGACCACATCCAGGCTGTCGCCGGTAACATCCTCGATGTCGCCGGTTACTGACTGCTGTTCACTCTCCAGCTCCGCGCGATACGCCATGGCAGAGCGGTTGGCAGCGATATCGGCAGTGGAATAGCCCGCCTCAATCGTGGACGGGTCCTCCAGGATAATAGAGACACGCACCATGTCAGTATCGGCATAGATCGGTTCTGCTTCAGATGTCTCTTCCGGCACTTTCCGATCATCGGAAAGGGGATTGGACACAGCGCTGTTGTCTGCTTTTTCAATCGTGACCGGCGTTGTCTCTTCGCTGGGCTCTGCCGCACTGGCTGGTCCGGCAAATGCAATCAGCATGGCGAAAGCCATCACGATGGAAAGCAGACGTTTGATGCTTTTTCCTTTCATATATATCCTCCTTACTTTTTAGGCTCCCGGATGCCTGAAATATATTCCCCTGACTTCTGAGAGTCTTTTTATAAATTCCCCTTCTTTAACGCAGGAGCAATTTATCCATTTATCTTTTTATCTATTTGTCTATCTATCGTTTTATCTTTCTGTCCTTTTATCTCTTCATCTCTTTAAAGTATCTTAAAAACATGGACTTATAATATCACGGGCAGAAACAAAGTGTCAAGTCAATACTTGATTTTATGGATTCTTTTTTGAGTAAATATTGATTTTTAGATATTATTTCTGAATATTTACAACATATCAAAAAATATGTTGTTCTTAATACTGTCAAAATAACATCCTGTTTTTTCCTTATTATAAAAATTCTGGGGTTTTTATCTTATGTTTTTTGGAAATAAATACATTTTTTGGATGTGAAAACAAGTTTTTTAGATTTGTCAGATATTTCTGTCTTTTTCAGAATGCAAGACTTGGATTACCGGCACAAAAAAAGCACTGCGCAAATACCGCAATGCTTCATAAAAATGGATCGTCACTCTTTACACGAATTTCGATCCGTTATGTTTTTTAGCTGCTCCACATATATTTTCTCTTTGTCCGTCAATTCCGCCTTTTCCAAAAGATCCGGCCGTCTCTCGAAAGTCCGAAGCACCGACTGCTCTCTGCGCCATTTTTCAATATTGGCATGATGGCCGGATAAAAGCACCTCCGGTACACGTTTTCCCATGAATTCTTCCGGTCTGGTATACTGGGGGTATTCCAGAAGATTGCCTGAAAAGGATTCCTCCTTGGCGGACTGCGTATTGCTCAGGACTCCCGGCACCAGGCGGGAAATGCAGTCGATCATCATCATGGCCGGCAGCTCGCCTCCAGTCAATACATAGTCCCCGGCAGAGACATAGTCTGTCACTTCCATCTCCAGAACCCGCTCGTCGACGCCCTCATAGTGACCGCAGAGAAATACCAGTTCTTCTTCTTTAGCCAGTTCCTCGGCCAGTTTCTGGTCAAAAACACGTCCCTGAGGCGTCATATAAATCACCCGCGGCCGATGCCCAATCTCAGCTTCCACCGCACGGCAGGCCCGGTAAATCGGCCCCGGCTGCATCACCATACCGGCTCCGCCGCCGTAAGGATAATCATCGACATGCCCATGTTTGTTTTCAGAAAAATCCCGGATATTAATAGCTTTCAGTTCTATGGCTCCCTGAGCCTGGGCCCGTCCCAGGATACTGACGCCCAGTCCCTGCTCTATCATTTCCGGAAACAATGTCAGCACATAATACTTCATATATCCAGCAGTCCCTCCATCACATGGGCTGTGATCAGACTCTGTTCCAGATCCACGTCCAGAATGCACTCGTCAATAACGGGCAGCAATATTTCCCGGCCGTCTGCTCTCTCCACCACATAAACATCATTGGCCCCGGTTTCCAGCACATCCGTAAGGGTTCCCAGCTCCTGCCCTCCATCGCTTACTACGCGCATTCCAATCAGATCGCCGATATAGTACTCCCCTTCGGCCAAAGGCTGCGCGTTTTCTCTCGTTACCATCAGGTCGCCGCCCTTGCAGGCCTGTATATCTTCGATGCGGTCAATGCCTTCAAATTTTAATATTGCAAATTGTTTGAAAAACTTAACGCCTTCTACACGAAGCGCCAGGCGTTCGCCTCTGGGGCTGATCAGAATCACGTCATCCAATTCAAGGAAGCGCTCCAGTGAATCCGTGGTGGGATAGACCTTAACCTCGCCCCGAATACCATGGGTAGATGCAATAACTCCCACTCGCAATAAATCTTCCATAATTTCTCCTCTGAAATAATAGAAGGCCGCCCCCGAACACTTCGTTCTAACGGGGCAGCCTCCGGGAAACCATTTACTGAATTTCCAAAACCACTTTCTTGTCGTCCTTGGATGCGGCCGCTTTCACTACAGAGCGGATCGCCTTGGCAATACGCCCCTGCTTACCAATTACTTTGCCCATATCAGCGGGCGCGACGCTTAACTCCACGACAATTTCTTTTTCATTTTCTTTTTCCGTCACCACCACTGCATCCGGATCGTCAACCAGTGATTTTGCAATTACTTCCACCAGTTCCTTCATTAGATCCACCTCCGCAGATTATTTCTCGATGCCGGCGATCTTCAGAAGCTTAGCCACAGTCTCGGTAGGCTGTGCGCCGGTGGCAAGCCACTTCTTGGCCAGCTCCTCGTTGATCTTGATCACGCTGGGATCCTTGGTAGGATCGTAGTAACCCACCTCCTCGATGAATCTTCCATCTCTGGGAGAACGGGAATCCGCCACAACGATACGATAGAACGGAGCCTTCTTCTGACCCATTCTTCTCAGTCTCATCTTTACTGCCATTGTATTTTCACCTCCTTGGAATCTGTCAATATAGATATTTATTTAAAAGGGAAAGCCGAAGCCGCCTCTTTTACCTCTCTTGCCCGTCATCTGTTTCATCATCTGCTTCATCTGATCAAACTGCTTGAGCAGACGATTGACATCCTGCACCTGCACGCCGGAGCCTTTGGCAATCCGGATCTTGCGGGAAGGATTGATGAGCTTGGGATTTTTTCGCTCTGCGGGTGTCATGGACAGAATAATCGCCTCCGTCTTTTTCAGGGGCTTATCATCCACTTCCTGGCCCTTCATCTTACGGTTCAGACCCGGAATCATATTAATCACATCACCGATACCGCCCAGCTTTTTCATCTGCTGCATGGAATCGAGGAAGTCATTGAAGTCGAACTCATTCTTCTTCATCTTCCGGGTAAGCTCTGCGCCCTTTTCCTCATCGAACTCAGCCTCGGCCTTCTCGATCAGCGTCAGAATATCTCCCATACCCAGAATACGGGAAGCCATTCGATCCGGATAAAAAGGCTCCAGATCCGAGAGCTTCTCGCCCATACCGGCGAACAAAATAGGCTTGCCGGTAACATAGCGGATAGACAGGGCAGCACCGCCTCTGGTGTCGCCATCCAGCTTCGTCAAAATCACTCCGTCTATGCCAACCTTCTCATCAAATGAGCTGGCTGCATTGACAGCATCCTGACCGGTCATGGCATCCACCACCAGGATCGTCTGATGTACGGTCACCGCCGCTTTGATGGCCTTAAGCTCCGCCATCATATCCTCATCGATATGCAGTCGGCCGGCTGTATCCAGTATAACCACATTGTTGTGGTTCGCCGCCGCATGCTCCAGAGCTGCCTTGGCAATATTCACCGGACTGTGCTTGGCTCCCATGGAAAACACCGGCACACCCTGCTTTTCGCCGTTTTTCTTCAGCTGGTCAATAGCAGCCGGCCGGTAAACGTCGCATGCTGCCAGGAGCGGCCTGCGGCCTGCGGATTTGAGCTTTCCCGCCAGCTTGGCCGTAGTCGTAGTCTTACCTGCGCCCTGAAGACCCACCATCATAATGACCGTGATCTCCGATGCCGGCCGCAGAGACAGCTCTACTGCCTGGCCGCCCATCAGGCGAACCATTTCCTCGTTGACAATCTTGATGACCATCTGACCGGGTGTCAGGCTGTTCATCACTTCCTGACCAATGGCTCTCTCCTCCACAGCCTTTACAAACTGCTTGACTACCTTAAAGTTGACATCGGCCTCCAAAAGAGCCATGCGGACTTCTTTAAGAGCCGCTTTCACATCGGCTTCGCTGAGACGTCCCTTGCCGCGCAGGTTCTTGAAAATATTCTGAAGTTTATCGGATAGGCTTTCAAACGCCATGAGTAATCTCCTTTCCCTGCCAGCTAAAGTGTCTGCAAGATCTGATCGCTGAGCTCTGCAATCTCCGCAAAGCTCTCCTTTCGTCCCTCTAATGCCAGGCGGCGAATCCGTTCCACCCGCTCCTTAGTCTCGGAAAATTTGCGAATCAGATGCAGCTTTTCCTCATACTCTTCCATCAAACGGTCACAGCGTCTGATCAGATCATGAACTCCCTGACGGCTGATCCCCTCCTCCTGAGCAATCTCACTCAGAGACAGGTCTCCAAACACCGCGTCTTCGTAGAGTTTTCTCTGATGACTATTGAGCAATTCTCCGTAGAAATCATACAAAAGAGTCTGTCTGACGATCTTCTCCATTTCATTCACCTTGGCTATCATACAGGAAAAAAGATGGGCTGTCAAGTATTTTTTCTTGACAGACTTATCTTTATACCTTTTTATCCCATTTTGTCCCGTTTCGGCCTGTTTCATTCCTGCGTTCCTGCCGCTGCCTGCCGGCGCGCTGCCCTCACAGTCCGGCTGTTTTGCGCTTTCCCGCCAGATTTCATGCTGCCGATTTCTCTATTAATTTTCAGCACTGTTTTGTTGCCTCTTTTAAGCTAAGAACAGACTAAAATAAAAAACAGAGAGCATTAGATTTCAGTAAAACGCTTGAATCAAAACGTCAAACATGTTATATTATTTTTAGAAGAGGGAAAGCCAGAGACACACGGCCTACCCCAAACAGTAAACTTACAGCCCTAACGGGCCGCCGTCACTATTGCGAGTAGTGGCGGCTATTTCTTTTCCTTGAAGATCTCATAAATAAGACCGACAAGGGCGACAATGAATATCAAAAGCTGAATCAGGTCAGCATATGTAACATACATTGGCATCGCCCTCCTTTCCTCTTTGGTCTGGAGGGTTCGCCCCTCCGATAATGGGAGGGCAGGCCGCCTTTATGTGCTCTGGTCTTTCCGTAACATAAATATAACATATTCATTCCCGGTATGCAATATTATGTTAGAACACCAATGAGAATACTTATTGATCTGAATTAATAGTCGATAGCATTATTGATATATCTTAACCTTCTCCGACCATCAACAATTACCAAAGAAAATTTCAGGGGAAAGATGTGACTTACGTGAGCCGCACCTTTCCCCTATTTAAAACCATCGATTGTCTATTACATGATATTGTAAAGCTCTTCGTACTTCTTGGCGGAAGCCTTCCAGGAGAAGTCCTTGCGCATAGCCCGCTCCACAATCTTATTCCAGTCACGCTTCTTGTCGTAGAAGATCTGCTCGGCATAGCGGATGGTTCCCAGCATCTCATGAGCGTTATAGTTGGCGAAGGAGAAGCCTGTACCGGTCTTCTCATACTCATTATAAGGCTCAACCGTATCCTTCAGACCGCCGGTCTCCCGTACAATCGGCACGGTGCCGTAGCGCAGGCTCATCAGCTGGCTCAAGCCGCAGGGCTCAAACAGAGACGGCATCAGGAAAGCGTCGCAGGAAGCGTAGATCTTATGAGACATGGCCTCATTATAGCAGATCATGGCCGACACCGTATCGGAATATTTCCAGTCATAGTGACGGAACATATTTTCATACTTGGCGTCGCCGGTGCCCAGAACTACCAGCTGCACCGCATCGGAACAAAGCTCGTCCATTACGCACTGAATCAGATCAAAGCCTTTCTGGTCTGTCAGGCGGGAAACGATGCCAATCATCATCACCTTGGGATCATCCCTGAGGCCCAGCTCCTTTTGCAGGGCAATCTTATTCTTGACCTTGTCGCGGCGGAAAGTATCCGCCGTGTAGCGGCGCTCGATCAGCTTGTCCGTAGCGGGGTTGTATACATCGTAATCGATACCGTTGACAATGCCCCACAGCTGACCGGAACGGGCCCGCATCAGGCCGTCCAGATTCTCTCCATAAAAAGGAGTCTGAATCTCTCTGGCATAGGTCTCGCTGACCGTAGTTACATAATCTGCATAGACAATGCCGCCCTTTAACATATTGCCATTCTTAAAATGCTCCAGCTTGTCCGGCGTAAAATAATAATCGCTGAGCTCGGACAGTCTCTGAATGGTCTTAACATCCCAGACGCCCTGGAATTTCAGGTTATGTATGGTCATAACCGTCCTGATTCCCCGATAGAATTCTCCGCCTGCAAATTTATCCTTCAAGTGGACGGGAATCAGACCGGTCTGCCAGTCATGGCAGTGAATGATGTCGGGGCGGAAATCCACCACCGGCAGAATCGACAGAGCCGCCTTGCAGAAAAATGCAAACTTCTCCAGATCATAAAACATGTCCGTATAAGGAG
>CALWLM010000049.1 GCA_944381515.1 uncultured Lachnospiraceae bacterium
GGATACCGCAGCGGTTTGAGAAAGCTGATGAAGGTATATCAGGAGGAAGATAGACAGAAGGAGCGCACGGTATGATGATGAAATTACTGCTTTTCAAGGAAAAGCTGAAGGAATTCTATGCAAAATATGACATATATATAAATCCGGTGATAAAGTTTTTGCTGGGCTTTTTATCCCTGTGGATGCTCAGGACCAATCTGGGCTATATGGCCAGATTTAACAGTATGGCGGTAATTCTGGTAGTGTCTCTTTTGTGTTCGCTGCTTCCCGCAGGTGCTGTGGTGCTGTTTTCGGCCATTTTTATGCTGGGTCATATATATGCGCTGTCTTTGGAGGCGTTTCTGGTATGCCTGATTCTGTTTGGCATTATGTTTTTTGCTTATTATGTCTTTAAGCCGGGTGACAGTATTATTCTGGTGCTGGTACCCCTTCTGTTTTGGCTCAGAATGCCTTATCTGGTGCCCTTTATCCTGGGATTGAGCGCGACGGCGCTGTCTGCAGTACCTGCGGGTTTTGGCACAATCATTTATTATATGATCACGGCGGTCAAGCAGAATGCCGCGGCGCTGACGGAGACGGAGACCAGCAGTATGCTGACCCGATTCCAGCTGATGGTGGATCAGACGGTGGCTAACCGGGCTGCCTGGATTATGATTATGGCATTTGCGGTGACCATTGTTCTGGTTTATATTATCCGCCGCCTTTCTGTGCCGCACAGCTGGAAGATTGCCGTGGGCGTGGGAGCGATTGCAGAGATCGCCATTATTTTGGCGGGAATGATGATTCTTCGGGTTTCCCGTACCAATTTCCCGGTTGTGAGTATGGTGATTGGTATTGTGGTTTCGGTGCTTTTGTCCCTGGTGCTGGAATTTTTCCTGTTTTCCGTGGATTATAACCGCACCGAGTATGTGCAGTTTGAAGACGATGATTATTACTATTATGTGAAGGCCGTGCCTAAGCTGACGGTAACGCCGCCTCAGAGAGAGGTAAAGCGCTTTGCTGTCAACAGCAAGGGGCGGGAGCAGGGACTGTCGGAGACCGTGGATCTGGGAGAGGATGTCCGCGAGCTGATGAATGAGACTGATGAAAAGTAGTTTGGAGGCGGCACACCATGGATGTGTTAACCGATTTTTTTGACCGATATCTGAGGCTGTCCAATCTGCCAAGTATCCGGTTCGCCGATGTGCTGGAGATTATTATCCTGTCGTGGCTGTTTTACCGGATTCTGCGCTGGATCAAAAACACCAGGGCCTGGGGCCTGATGAAAGGCGCTCTGGTGCTTATTGTATTTATTCTCATTGCGAATGCGCTGGAGATGAATACGATTATGTGGCTGGTTCAGAACCTTCTCAGCGTAGGTCTGGTGGGTCTGGTTATTATCTTTCAGCCGGAGCTGCGCAGATCCCTGGAGGAGCTGGGCAGAAAGAGAATGATTCCTTTGCTCAGTTCGGAAAGCCGCAAGCAGAATGACGACAGCTTCAGCGACAAGACGGTGACGGAACTGGTGAAGGCCAGCTTTGAGATGGGCAAAGCCAAGACGGGAGCTTTGATCGTGATTGAACAGGATACCCCTCTGGGCGAATACGAGCGCACCGGAATCCGGGTGGATGGAATTGTGACCAGCCAGCTCCTCCTCAATATATTTGAAAAGAATACGCCTCTTCACGATGGAGCGGTGATTATTCGAGGCAACCGTGTGACGGCGGCTACCTGTTACCTGCCTCTGTCTGACAATATGGAGATCAGCAAGGAGCTGGGAACCAGACATCGTGCGGGCCTGGGTATCAGCGAGGTGACGGACAGCGTTACAATTATTGTGTCGGAGGAAACCGGGGCGGTGTCTCTGGTTCAGAAAGGCCGGCTGATGCGGGGGCTTACAAGCGAGGAGCTTAAGGCGGAACTGCTGAAACTGAAAAAGGATGACGAGACCAATCGTGGTCTGGGCTATAAACTGTTGAAAGGACTGCAGAAGAATGAGGAAAAAGCTGACCAATAACTGGGTTTTGAAGCTGATTTCCGTCTGTCTGGCCATCTCCATGTGGCTGATCGTAATCAACGAGAGCGATCCCATCGAGACCAGGACGGTTATGGTCCGCAATGTGGAGTACCGCAACGAGGACGTGGTCATTGACAGTGGCCAGACCTTTACGGTGGAGGAGCTGGAGGATCGCGGCATCAGTGTTTCGGTCCAGGTGCGCAAGATGGATGCCAATAAGGTAAAGGGCGATGATTTTGTGATCGTCGTCGACTTGGCCAAGATGGGACCCTATGGAGCGGTGGAAATCGATGTGGAGTGGAAAAATCCCGGTACTTACACCATTGACGAATCGGAGATTACCTGGAGAACCACAACGGTGCAGGTGAATCTGGAGGATATCATAGAGAGAAGCTACAACGTACAGACGATTATATCCGGAGAGCCGGAGGAAAGCTATATTGTGGGGGACGACATTGAACTCAGTCCCAGAACGGTGCAGATTACGGCTCCGGCTTCGGTGATGGAGCGGATACGTTCTGTGGGAATCGAGATAAATGTCGAGGGACTCAACAGCGAAGTTGCCGGAACGGCAGATCTCAAATATTACGATGTTTCCGGACAGGAACTGGATCTGACGTCGGAAAATCTGGAGGATTATGAGTTTTCCGTCAGCGCCGGCCAGATCGACTATACGGTTCCTCTGCTAAAAACGAAAGAAGTAAGACTTGCCTTTGAGACCCCTCAGGGTCAGGTAGCTGACGGATATCGGTTTACGGAAATTGAAGGGGCCAATCAGACGGTTAATATTGCGGGCCTGCGGGCTGTGCTGGCGGACATCGACGCTGTTGAAATTCCGGCGGACGTGCTGTCCATAGACGGAGCCAGCGAGAATGTGGTGGTAGAGATTGACACCTCTCAGTATGTCCCGGAAGGCGTGACGGTAGAGGGAAACAGCGTGATAACGGTCACTCTTGTGGTGGAGCCGCTGGTTACGCAGACCAGACAGATTCTGCCGGAACAGATTCGAATTGAGGATGCGGAAGAAGGTTATAGCTACACGATACGCAGCAGCGCCTCCGTGTCCATAGAAGGACTGGAGGAGGATCTGAACGCCCTGACGGACGATATGCTGGATGCCAGAATCTCTGTGGCTGGTCTGGAGGAAGGCACCTCCACTGTGCCGGTGAACGTGACGGTGGAGACAGGCTTTACTCTGATTGGAGCAGGAGAGGTGACTGTGACGAAGGAGAGAATTCAGCAGTCCCAGGCGGAAACGACAACCCCGGCAGACGAGGAGGAGACGCAGGAGGAGACTACAAGACAGACGCAGGAGAGCACCCGGGAGACTGCCCGGGGGACACAGGAGGAAACTTCCTCCGAGGCACATACAACTTCGTCTGCCCGATAACAATAGAAAAAGGTAAGGAAGGCATTTGCCTTCTGGGGGAAAGGAAGGATTCATTATGGTAAAAGAAAAAGTAACTGTAGCAAATCGTACCGGACTGCATCTGAAACCTGCGGGTACCTTATGCAACGAGGCGATCAAGTACAAATCATCGGTGATGTTTCAGTTTCGTACCACCACCGTCAACGCCAAAAGCGTGCTGAGCGTACTGGCTGCCTGTGTAAAATCCGGCGATGAAATCGAGTTTATCTGCGATGGACCGGATGAGGATGAGGCCCTGGCTGCCATGGTCCGTGTTGTAAAAAATAATTTCGGAGAAAAGGACGAGAAGTAATGCAGGCAATGATACTTGCGGCAGGCATGGGAAGACGTTTAAAGGAGCTGACCAAGGACGCCACCAAATGTATGGTGAAGGTAAACGGCGTAACGCTGATTGAACGCGCTCTGACGGCTCTGGATAAGCTTTCCCTGCGCCGGATCATTCTGGTAGTGGGATATGAGGGAGACCGGCTGCGGGAATATGTGGACAGCCTCCCGATCCGCACGCCCATTGTGTATGTGGAGAATCCCATCTATGACAAGACCAACAATATCTACTCTCTGTATCTGGCCAGAAATTACTTGCTGGAGGACGATACGCTTCTTTTGGAATCGGATCTGATCTTTGAGGAGGCGGTACTGCGCCGTCTCCTTGACAATCCTTATCCCAGCCTGGCTTTGGTTGCCCGCTATGAGAGCTGGATGGACGGCACAGTGGTGACTCTGGATGAGGAGGACAATATCACCGGCTTTATCGGCAAGAAGGATTTCGATTTCGAGAAGACCGATTCCTATTATAAGACCGTCAACATCTATAAGTTTGGACGGGATTTTTCCAGCGGCTATTATGTGCCCTTCCTGGAGGCCTACTGCCATGCCCTGGGGCATAACGAGTATTATGAGCAGGTGCTGAAGGTCATCGCCTATCTGGACCGGCCGGTAATCAAGGCCGCCCGCCTGGAGGGAGAGAGCTGGTACGAGATCGACGATATTCAGGATTTGGACATTGCCGAATCTATCTTTGCCACGGGAGAGGACAAGCTGCGGCGCTTTGCCAGGCGCTACGGCGGCTACTGGCGTTATCCGGGGCTTTTGGATTACTGCTACCTGGTCAATCCTTTTTACCCCAGTCCCAAGCTGGTGAGCGAGCTTAAGAATAATTTTGACGTTCTGCTGACTAACTATCCTTCGGGGATGGAGGTTAACAGTCTGCTGGCAGCCAAGTATTTTGGCCTGAAAAAGGAGCAGATTGTTGTGGGAAACGGGGCAGCGGAGCTGATCAAAGCATTGATGGAGCTTCTGCCGGGGCGGCTGGGCACGGTGCTGCCCACCTTTGAGGAGTATCCCAACCGCAAGCCCGGTGAAATCTGCGCTTATTGCCCGGAGGCCTCCCGAGGATACGCCTACACGGCAAAGGATCTGATGGATTATTTTGCGGACAAGGATATTGCGGCGCTGACTTTGATCAACCCGGATAATCCTACCGGCAATTATATTCCCAGAGCCGATGTGCTGAAGCTGGCGAAATGGGCCGCACAAAAGGGAATTCGCCTGATTGTGGACGAGTCCTTTGTGGATTTCTGCGACTGCGAACGGGGCAGCCTCTTAGACCGGGAGGTGCTGCGGGAGTATCCGGAACTGTTGGTGGTGAAGAGTATCTCCAAATCCTTTGGAGTGCCGGGGCTGCGTTTGGGCGTGGCGGCCGGCGGAGACGAGGCTCTGATCGGCGCGGCTAAAAAATCCGTGGCCATCTGGAATATCAATTCTTTCGGCGAATTCTATATGCAGATTGCCGAGAAATATCGTTCCG
>CALWLM010000050.1 GCA_944381515.1 uncultured Lachnospiraceae bacterium
GTTCGAACTAAAATTGTAAGACGGCGGTTCCGTGTTTGACCCGGCTGGTTTACTGCTGCAAGCTCCAAGGCTCAAGGTAATCGCCAAGGCAAGCAGTATTGCGATTCGTATTTTCATGATGGTATTCTTCCTTTCCCTTCACTGGTTTAACAGGATCTCGGCTGCCGCATAGACCGGCACAGTTTTGTTCTGGCTCACCGTTTCATAAAACCCATCCAGGAAGGCATTCCCCTCAGGGGATACCGCCGAGATGGAGACACCCTTGGTCCAGGTTTCGTCCCCATGGAGCAGGCTCTTCCGGGGCACCTCGCACCGGCACAGATAGGCGGTGAAGGCTTCCCGCAGTTCCTCCGCCGTCCGGCCGGAAGAGGCGGCCAGGGCGTCAAAGAAGCAATCCTGCAAAGAGGTATATCCAGAGAGGAATTCCTCCGTATCCGCAAGCCGCGTTTCGTCGTCATAGAGGATGTGGCCGCTTAGGTCAAACTCCCACATACTCATGAGATAAAAGAGCTCCCGCAGGGTCATGCCCTCCTCCGCCAGAAGCCGTGAGAGATCCCGGTAAAAATACCGGCTCAGGGTGAGGCATACCGGCGGCTTGAGGGACTTTCGCAGCACCGCCAGGTCATCTTCACTTTTTGCCTCCACATCCAGCCCGCGGGTGGCGGCATAGTCCTCCCAGAAGTCATCCGGGGAAACCTGAATGAGTTCAACGGCGTAGAGCAGGTTCAAAAGCTCCCATTGCTCCTCCTCACTCTGGCAATCAAAAAAGGCAAACACCGTCTCCAGATAGGGCTGCTGGCTCAAGCGAGGAACTTCGATAGGCCGTTTTCCTCGCAGCAGCGCGGGCATGGTCAGGCTGTCCAGATAACCGATCATGCTCTTATAAGTGCTTGGTTCGGACCCATAGAAGGCGGCGGCAAGCCGCTCGGCCGAAGCCTCGATGAACCATGTCCAGTAGAGAGAATTGATTTCCAGGTCCTCCCACTGATAAGTAAAGCCATAATTCTGAGAGATCCCCAACTCCTCCTGTATGGGCTCTGCCATATTTTGCAAAAGATGTTCCACTTCATGGGTAACAGTCTTGTGGGCCGCCATCTCGTCTCCGGTGATCCCCACCATTCCGTCCGCGCCAGAGGGGCGGACCTGCATCAGCGCCCCTTTTTGATAAGAGGCGTTGGCAAAGGTGCTCCCCTGCAGGATCTTCAGGTTGGCCAAATTCCAGTCGATGGAGGCAAGCTGCACGCCGAAGTCCGTTCCGGACAGCTCCTGATTGACGGTATCGGTCACTACTTGGCAAACCCAGGAAAAGTATTCCTCATCCAGGGGCCGGAACACACTGTTGGCAATGGAGGGTACCGCCAGGAAGGCATCGTTGTTGGCTCTCACATATTCCATCAGTTCTGTATCGGTGATGGGCAGCGCCGAAACCACGCTGAAATTGGTGACACCTTCCGGAAGCTCCAAGGCAAGATAGCGCTTATAGGCCACCTCAAGCTGAGCGAGTTCTCCATAGGGATAGGTGGGAATACTGGCCGCCAGATACTCCTCAACCCTCTGAAGCCCTTCTGCCGAAAGCCGGATATTCTCCGCCAGGAGAGCCTGCTCTTCCGATCTCTCTTCTGTCCCATCGTACCGGGACAAGATGGCCTCCATGGCGAGCTGTGCCTCGCTTTTGACCTCCTGTACCGGCGGGGAGGTCACGGTTTCGGCGGCAGGCGTACCGCCGCAGGCCGTCGAGACGGACAGCAACACCAGAGCCAGAAGGACAGAACCCAGCCGCCTCATGGTTTACTTTCTCCGGCATGCTCCCGCACCAGCCAGATCATCTGATAAATGACGGCGGGGATCCCAAGCAATAAGAACGAAACCAGATAGAGCAGGAAACTGATGACGGCAGGCCGGTATTGCCCTTTTCCCTGACGTTTCCGGCACTTCAACAGCAGTACCGTATGTAAAACCAGGTAAACCAGAGTCGGCAGCAGGATGACTGGTGCACCAGGGGCAATGAGAATGCAGCTCAGTACCAGAGGAAACACATAAGCTCCCCAGATATAGACAGTTTTCAGGAGCTTCCGCAGGAGTTTTCCGGCGTTTAACAGGGCCAGACCGACGATGGAGAAGACAATCTCCAGCGCAGAACTATCACTGCCACTTCCGCTGCCAGATGTATGGTGATCGGTGTCCGCATTTCCGATATCGGCCCGCCGAGACCGGTCATCCAGGCCAAACAGCACTGCACAGGCGGCAGCCGCAGCGCCGTACAGGTCTCCCTCGTAGCAGGCAACGCTGCACCCGCTTCTGTCCTTGACTGTTCCGTCCTCGCAGTATCCCAGCACGGCTCCGCTTTCGGATTTGATCCTTCCAAATTTATCGCATCGTGCCAGTACCACCGGGGCGCCCACAATTGCCTCATCCACATAACGGTAGATCCGCCCGTTGTCGTAGTGCATCAGGACCTTGTGCCCCGTAAACAGAGCACCGTCGGAAGAATAGACGGTCCCGCCTTCAAATGTGGCCAGTGTATTTTCCGGGTTTAGGGTAAATGTGCCAGAGCCGGTATATAAGTGTCCCATATCAAGCATCCTCTCTTTACAAACCGTTCTTTAATAGTATGACACGCGGGAAAGGGTCACGAAGCCTTTCATCAAAATTGGCACCAAAATCGTCGCGAATGGTAAAAGAATCCCTGCCCGGATATTCCGGACAGGGGAGCGTTCTGGCCTTGTTTGTCATACCAACAGGCAGACGACGGCAGAGAATACGCCGTCCTTGTATTCCGTTTGATAATCTCCTCCATATCGCTGGGCCAGTTCGGTGAGGATCTGGGTACCAAGTCCCCGGCCCTCCCGGGGAGGCTGGGGAGGCGGAGAGGGGTTGGTGACCTTCAGAAAGAGGTAGTCCCCCTCCCGCAGAGAGCGCAGGGAAACGGCGGGGCGTTCTGCGCCCGCCGTCTCCGCACTGCGGATGGCGTTGTCCAGAAGGTTGCCGAAGATGCTGCACAGGTGGATGGATTCCACGGTCAGCCCAGCGGGCAGAGCCAGATCCACCGTGAGAGTAATCCCCTTCTCGTGGCAGAGCCGATCCTTTTCTGAGAGAACCGCATTGACCACGGGGATGTCGCAGTAGACATTCTCCCTGGTCTCATCGATGGTCTGGCTGACGGAGCTGATCATGTCCTTGGCCTCCTGTTCCTCGCCCATCTGGAGAAGGGCGGAGATAGAGGCCAGCTGATTTT
>CALWLM010000051.1 GCA_944381515.1 uncultured Lachnospiraceae bacterium
GCAGCGGATATGTGCGCGTACGGATCGACGGCAATCTGTACGAGCTGTCCGACACCATAAAACTGGAGAAGAATATCAAGCATAATATTGAAATTGTGGTGGACCGTCTGGTAATTAAGCCGGGCATCGAGCGCCGTCTGGCGGATTCTATTGAAACGGTGATGACCCTGTCTGACGGACTGATGATTGTGGATTTGGGCGAGGAGGAGCCCCTTCGTTTCAGCCAGAGTTTCTCCTGTCCAGACTGCGGCATCAGCATCGAGGAGATCGAGCCCAGAAGCTTTTCCTTTAATAATCCGTTCGGCGCCTGCCCGGAATGCTTTGGTCTGGGCTACAAGATGGAATTTGCGCCGGAGCTGATGATTCCGGATCGAAGCTTGTCCATCAATGAGGGGGCCATTGTGGTTATGGGCTGGCAGTCCTGCAACGAACCGGGCAGCTTTACCAACGCCACCCTGCGAGCCCTGGCAGAGGCGTATAACTTTGACCTGGATACGCCCTTTGAAAAATACCCCGAGAAAATTCAGAATGTTATCCTCTATGGGACGAACGGTCAAACCATGAAGGTTCGATACCGCGGACAGCGGGGAGAGGGAGTTTACGACGTAGCCTTTGAAGGACTGATTGCCAATGTGCAGAGGCGTTACCGGGAGACTGGTTCAGAATCCATCAAAGCGGAATATGAAACCTTTATGCGGATTACTCCCTGTAATGTATGTCATGGCCAGAGGCTGAAGGCTTCTTCGCTGGCAGTGACAATATGTGATAAGAATATTTACGAGATGACGTCCATGTCCGTGTCGGCTTTCCGGGAATACCTGGGTCATATGGATCTGAGCGAACGGCAGCTGCAGATCGGCAGTCAGATTCTGAAAGAAATCCGAGCCAGAATCGGCTTTTTGGATGATGTGGGCCTGGGATATCTCTCGCTGACGCGGGCCACGGGCACTTTGTCAGGAGGCGAGGCGCAGCGAATTCGTCTGGCGACGCAGATAGGTTCCGGTCTGGTGGGAGTGGCTTATATTCTGGACGAGCCCAGCATCGGCCTGCATCAGAGGGATAACGACAAGCTGCTGAATACGCTGGTGCATCTGCGGGATCTGGGAAACAGCGTGCTGGTAGTGGAGCACGATGAAGACACGATGCGGGCGGCCGACTATATCATTGATATCGGTCCGGGGGCCGGCGAGCATGGAGGCAACGTGGTGGCGGCCGGTACCGCAGAGGAAATTATGGCCAATCCCGATTCCATTACCGGTGCCTATTTAAGTGGCCGAATGAAAATACCGGTGCCGGAGATCAGACGTAAACCCAGCGGCTGGCTGACGGTAAAAGGAGCGGCGGAGAACAATCTGAGGCACATTGACGTTCGTTTCCCTCTGGGCGTTATGACCTGCGTTACCGGCGTTTCCGGTTCAGGAAAAAGCTCCCTGGTCAATGAGATCCTTTATAAGGCTCTTGCCCGCACCTTAAACCGCGCCAGAACGATTCCCGGCAAGCACGACCGAATCAACGGCGTAAAACAGCTGGATAAGATTATCGCCATCGATCAGTCCCCCATCGGGCGGACGCCCAGGTCCAATCCGGCCACTTACACCGGAGTTTTTGATTTGATCCGCGATCTTTTTGCCGCCACCCCGGAGGCGAAGGCCAAGGGCTATGGCAAAGGCCGGTTCAGCTTTAATGTCAAGGGCGGCCGCTGCGAGGCGTGCAGCGGCGATGGCATTTTGAAAATTGAGATGCATTTCCTGCCGGACGTATATGTGCCCTGCGAGGTTTGCGGCGGCAAGCGGTATAATCGGGAGACCCTGGAAGTAAAATATAAGGGCAAGAGTATCTATGACGTGCTGAACATGACGGTGGAAGAGGCGCTGACCTTTTTTGAAAATGTTCCGTCTATTCGCAGGAAAATTGAGACGCTCTATGATGTGGGACTTTCCTACATTCGGCTGGGGCAGCCCTCCACGGAACTGTCCGGCGGCGAGGCGCAGAGAATCAAGCTGGCGGCGGAGCTTTCGCGGCGCAGCACCGGCAAGACCATCTATATTCTGGATGAGCCTACCACCGGCCTGCATTTTGCAGACGTGCACAAGCTGGTGGAAATCCTGCGGCGTTTTTCCGAAGCAGGCAATACGGTCATCGTCATTGAACACAATCTGGATGTAATCAAGACGGCCGACTATATTATCGATATGGGTCCCGAAGGCGGAGACGGCGGCGGCATGGTGGTAGCCGAGGGAACGCCGGAGGAGGTGGCGAAAAATCCGGCCTCCTACACCGGACACTATATTGCTCAGTATCTGAAGAAGGACAAGGATTGAAAAGGAACAATTGAAAAGAGAGAGTAGGGGCGTTTTTACGGGGATTTGCGTTGACAATCCCTGGCCCTCTCTTTATAATGGAAGCAGAAGAGCCAGAAGGAACACCGGCTGTTAAGGCTTGAAAGGCTCAGAGAACGGAGGTAACGGCATGGATTTTTTTGATAATTTACGGGACAAGCTGGCGAGCACCGGCAAGGATGTGTCTGACAAGGCTAAGGAAACCGCGGCCATTGCCAAGTTAAAGACACAGATCTCCATGGAGGAGAGTAAGCTCAAAGGGCTGTATGCAGACCTTGGCAAGGCTTATTATGAGAATCCCGAAGATGAGAATATTGAGGCCTACAAGGATTCCATTACGGCGGTCAAAGATGTGCTTGCCGGTTATGAGGATGAGCTTTCCAAGGTCAAGGGTCTGAAGACCTGTACGAACTGTGGGGCCAAGATGGCTAAGGAGGCTTTGTTCTGCAGCAAGTGCGGAGCAAAGAATGAGCCGGAACCGGAGGTTGTCCCGGAGGAGGCTCCTCAAAAGAAGGTGTGTCCGGTGTGCGAGGCTGAGGTCACCGAAGACATGGCATTCTGCGAAGTGTGCGGCACCAAGCTGGACGACTGATGTAATGGAGACCGGCTCCGTGTTATCTTAATGGAAAGACAGCAGGCTGTCCCGATTTGAGACAGCTTGCTCTTTTGTATAAGGAGCTTTAAGCAGGGATCTCAGGGGTATCGCTGGAGATCCGCATATGCTTGCCCTAAAAGCGGCAGCTGTATGTAATACAGACAGAGAATCGGGAGGAAATCAGGAGGATATTTTTGTGAAGCAAGAGATGATAATCGTGTTGGATTTCGGCGGACAGTACAATCAGCTGATTGCCAGAAGAGTCCGCGAGTGCAATGTATATTGCGAAGTTAAACCCTACACCATGAGCCTGGAGGAGATCCGCGAGGCAAACCCCAAGGGCATTATTTTTACCGGCGGTCCCAACAGCGTTTATGCTCCGGAGTCGCCCCGCTACAGTGAGGAAATCTTCGAGCTGGGGATTCCGATCCTGGGAATCTGCTATGGCTCTCAGCTGATGGCTTATACTCTGGGCGGAGCGGTGGAGACGGCTCCGGTCAGCGAGTACGGGCACACGGAGGTCCATGTAGATACCAGCGATCCGCTGTTTGAAGGCGTAGCGGAAGATACGGTGTGCTGGATGAGCCATACGGACTATATTGCCAGAGTGCCCGAGGGCTTTCATGTTACGGCCAGCACGGCGGTCTGCCCTGCGGCGGCAATGTCCTGCCCGGAGAAAAAGTTCTATGCCACGCAGTTCCACCCCGAGGTGATGCATACAGCCGAAGGCAGCAAAATGCTCTACAATTTTGTCCGCCATATCTGTGGTTGTGCCGGCGACTGGAAGATGGACTCCTTTGTGGAGACAACGATCCGCGATCTGCGGGAGAGAATCGGTTCCGGCAAGGTGCTCTGCGCGCTGTCCGGCGGTGTGGATTCTTCTGTTGCAGCTGTACTTCTGTCGCGGGCGGTGGGCAAGCAGCTGACCTGCGTGTTTGTGGATCATGGCCTGCTGCGCAAAAACGAGGGGGATGAGGTGGAAGCCGTCTTTGGTCCCGATGGTCCTTACGAGCTGAATTTTATCCGGGTAAATGCACAGCAGAGATATTACGATAAGCTGAAGGGTGTCACCGATCCGGAGACGAAGCGCAAGATAATCGGCGAGGAATTCATCCGTGTCTTTGAGGAGGAGGCCAAGAAAATCGGCGCTGTGGACTTCCTGGTCCAGGGTACGATCTACCCCGATGTTATTGAGTCGGGTCTGGGCAAGTCCGCCGTGATTAAGTCCCATCACAATGTGGGCGGTCTGCCGGATGTGGTAGATTTCAAGGAGATTATCGAGCCTCTGCGGATGCTGTTTAAGGACGAAGTCCGCAAGGCCGGTTTGGAGTTGGGCATTCCTGAAAATCTGGTGTACCGTCAGCCTTTCCCCGGCCCTGGTCTGGGCATCCGTATCATTGGTGAGGTGACGGAGGAAAAGGTGAAGATAGTACAGGAGGCGGATGCCATTTACCGGGAGGAGATTGCCAAGGCTGGTGTGGACAAGGGCCTGGGTCAGTATTTTGCTGCGCTGACCAACATGCGCTCCGTAGGCGTTATGGGTGATTTCCGTACTTACGACTATGCTGTGGTGCTGCGCGCGGTCAACACCTCCGATTTCATGACAGCTGAGGCCGCCCAGAT
>CALWLM010000052.1 GCA_944381515.1 uncultured Lachnospiraceae bacterium
CAAAAAGATTTTTCCGAATCAGGTCGTATTTTATAACGCGGTTTTTGGCGCGACGAATCCTTCGCTGCTGGCGGAGGAACATTTGGATGCGATTTTGCGCATTGGCCAGGGCGACCGCCGCGAGGAGGATGAGAGCCTGATCCGGCAGGTGAATTACCTGCTGCGCAGCGGTCTGGACAGCAATTCCGCCAATATCGGCAAGCACATTAACGGCGTGCCGGAGCTGCCGATCCCCAGGCAGCATCGCAGCCACTATGGCAGTGAGGAAAACCGAAGCGATATTGTGCGCAGGCTTCAGGCGGTGATCGGCTTTTGCCTGTTTTTCCGGCCGCTTAATTGCCGCCTGGACAAGGAAGATATGGCGCAGCTTCTGGTGCGGATGAAGGAGGAGCTGTCGGAGGCTTCGCAGACCTTATGCCAGGCGGAGGAGCTGTCGGAGGAGGTCCTTGCCAATGTGATCTATGAGGTGGTGATCACCCATCTGGCCCAGACGCAGGGCAGTCCCTGCGTCCTGCCGGAGAGCGAGGAGCGCAGGAAGGTAGATCTGGCTGCCCAGCACCAGGAGTATTTAAATCAGGTCGGCTGCTTTGGCCGAAATAATATAGATCGCTTTTTTGCCCTCAGGCGTCTGGCCCAGACCAATGTGGTGGCTGCCGGAGAGCTGGGCGGCGTGTATTTTTACGGCGGTCAGTATTATGCAGGCGATGAGGGCAGAGGCAACCATGGAATATACCGCGTGGAGCCGGACGCCGGCAAGGCCGCACGGTATTTTAAGCAGGCGGCGGACTGCGACCCGCCGGTGATTTCCGCCTGCTGGCTTTTGGGATATATGATCTGGAATCAGATGTTCGACGACGTATCGGAGGAGGATGCGGAGTCTCTGGCGGAGAAATATTTTCAGATAGCCTATAAAGGAGAGTATATGCCGGCTGCCAACAGCCTGGGACTCATTGAACTGGCGCGGGGGGACCGCATTCTGGCCAGAGAGGAGAAGCTTCTGACCCTGGGAGAGAGAATATCCGACGCAGAACGGGCTCAGATGTACGAGCACTACCGCAGAGGACTGCTGCTCTGCGACGAGGCCGGCTGCGCCGGCTGGCCCTACGGCCATATCAATGTGGCCAGCTTCCTGGGAGATGAAAAATACAGTCTCCGTCTGCGATCTGCGGTCTGCGAGGGCCTTGCGCTGCGGGGGCCTGCCGATGAGCGGGAGAGATGGAAGGCTGCCGCGGATCTGGACAATCTGTGGGCTATGAACCGGCTGGCTCTGTACGATATGGAGAGGGGCGATACGCAGTCGGCCCTGTCCTACTGGCAGAAGGCGGCGGCCTGTCACTATCCGGCGGCAAGTCTGAATATGGCGCTCTATATCTACAGCGATACAGGAGCCGAGCCCAACCGGTATCAGTACCGGGCCTGTCTGGAGCAGGCTTCGGCAGATGGAAGCGCCAGAGCCAGCTACGAGCTGGCGGCCCTGTCTGTGTCCGGACGTTCGGAGGCAGCCGGCATTTATCTGGTGCGGGCGGAAGAACAAAATTACCAGAGATTTGACAGCGAGCTCTATCATCAGATCCGCGATCTCCAAAAAAAGCTGGAGAAGCGGGAGAGGGAGGAAAAACGTTCGGACCGTCCCATCTTTGGAATGATGCGCATGTCGGCCAAGGAAAGGCGCTCCAGTCTGCTGTGACGATGCAGAAGGACCCTGCCGGGTCTTACTATAGTAGGGGAGCGGATAACTATTGTCCGGAAAATGTTTTGCCGGTATGCTTTGGATGAGAAGCAGCCGATGGGAGGAGACAAACAGATGAGCTATTTTGTACTGCTGTACCAGGACCGCTTATACAATGTCCAGGTGCAGATGCCGGGGACTTTGACCATCGGCTCCGGCAAAAAGGATACGCTGTATGTGGAGGGACTGGAGCCGGGACAGATCACCATCAAGGGAAATAAGCGCGGAGAAATCTCCCTGTCCTGCGGAATGCCTTTTCCCTTTTATGATTACGACGCGGCCAGGGATTCCATGGTAGTGCTGGATGAGAAAAACCGGCTGGCCCTGTATCTGACGGACCGGACGGGAACCGCCGGCGATACCTTTCAGATTCCATACAACTGCATGGTTCGCTTCGGGCGTTCCGCCAAAAACCACGTGACTATTGCAAATCCCTATGTGTCGGGGCGGCACTTTACCCTGCGCAGCGAGAACGGCGATATACGGGTGGAGGACAGCGGCAGCACCAACGGGCTGTATCTCAACGGCAGAAAAATCAGCCGGGCGAGGCTCCATTCCGGAGATGTGCTTTCTATTGTGCACATCAATATAAAACTGGTTAACCGAACCCTGTATTTTGAAAATGTGAACGATGAGCTGACCATACACGGTCTCGGAGAAGAGAGCGCTCTGGGCGGCCAGGCCCGCCGGGAAGAAACCGGTCAGGGGACGCTCCGCTATCGCCGTTCTCCCCGCACCCAGGAGAAGCTTCCTTCTGAAAATATTGTACTGGCCAGCGCGCCGAGCGCCGCGGGCAAGTTTGAAAAAAGGAAAGGGATTTTTTCTTCTTTTCTGGGAACGGGCGCTATGTTTGCAGCCAATATGGCTGCCGGGGCGGCGTCGCCGGCTCTTTTGGCGGCCCGGGCGGCCAGTCTGGTTTCTCCTGTGGTGTCCATGGCCAGCCAGTCTGGCAGCGAGAAGCAGCGCAAGGTCAAAAGCGAGCAGTACGAGCAGCAGCGCATGGAAAAGTACGGCCAGTATATTAATGAACAGAAGGCCCGCATCGAGGCGGTGGCCGCCCTCCAGCGTGATATTCTGACGCGGGAGAATCCGCCGGCCAGAGATGGACTGGAAGGCCTCGGTCAGCTTTCCCGCAGTCTCTGGGAGAGAGGGAGCGCGGACCGTGATTTCCTCGATGTGCGTCTGGGAATGGGGTATGAGAAGCTGTGCGTACAGGTAAAAAGCCGGGAAGACGGGGCGTTTCACATGGAGTCCGATGAGGTAAAGGAGCTGGCGGAGCGCATCATCGAGGAAACCCGGATTGTGGACAATGTTCCCGCCCGTCTGCCTCTGGGCAGATACAGCACGGTGAGCGTTATCGGCGACCGCAGCCGGATGATCCGCCTGGTGAAAAACATGCTGGTATCTCTGACCTTTGCGCACTGCTTTGAAGACGTTCGCATTGTAGGTATTTTTGATAAAGAGGAGAGAAAGCAGTGGGAGGCGATCCGCTGGCTGCCCCATCTGTGGGATGAAAACCGCCAGTTCCGTTTCCTGGCTTTTGACCGGGACAGCGCGCACCGGCTCTGCGATCTGCTGACGGATATGCTAAAGAGCAGGCAGAAGGAGCAGACAGGGGGCTATGGCAAGCCGGTGAGTCCTCTGCCCCACTACGTGTTTATTCTGGGCTCCCGCGCCTACACGGAAAAGGAAGAGATTATGCAGCTTCTGACCTCCAATAATCCGGCTCTGGGAGTCACGACGCTCTTTCTGTTCGACGATCTCTATTCCCTGCCCCACAGCTGCCAGTTCATCGTGGATGTGGACAACGGCCCCTGCGGCTATGTAAGGGATGAGGTCAACAATAAATTTTTCTTCACCATGGATGAGCCGGTTACCGATGAGGAGTTTGACAGCTATGCCAGGCAGATGTCCGCCATTGAGCTGGATGGTTTTGCCGCCCAGGCGGAAATTCCCCAGGGCGTCAGCTTCCTGGAGGGCTATGGGGTGAGCCGGGCGGAGGAGCTGGACGCTCTGGGACGCTGGCAGAGGAGCCAGCCATACAGGAGTCTGGCGGCCCCCATTGGCACGATGGGAGGGGAGAAGACCTTTTCTCTGGACATTCACGAGAAGGCTCATGGTCCCCACGGACTGGTGGCCGGCACCACCGGTTCCGGCAAAAGCGAGACTTTGCAGAGCTACATTCTGTCCATGTGCGTCAATTATCATCCCCATGATGTGGTGTTCGTCATCATTGACTACAAAGGCGGCGGCATGGCCAATCTCCTGGAGGGACTGCCCCATGTGGTGGGCAAGATTACCAACATCGGCTCCAATATCAGCCGTTCCCTGATTTCTCTGCAAAGCGAGATGGAGCGGCGGCAGCGGATTTTTGATCAGTATAAGGAGTATCAGGTCAATCATATTGACAAATATCAGAAGCTGTACCGGGAAGGCAAGGTGTCGGAGCCTCTGCCGCATCTGATTATTGTGGCGGATGAATTTGCGGAGCTGAAGACCAACGAGCCGGAATTCATGGCCGGGCTGATCAGCGCCTCCCGCATCGGCCGTTCTCTGGGGGTTCATCTGATTCTGGCGACCCAGAAGCCCACCGGCGTGGTGGACGAACAGATTCAGAGCAATTCCAAGTTTCGCCTGTGCTTAAAGGTGCAGAATGCCGGGGACAGCCGGGAGATGATCCGAAGGCCCGATGCGGCCCGTATCACCCAGGCCGGCCGCTGTTATGTTCTGGTAGGCGAGGACGAGGTCTTCGAGCTGTTTCAGTCCTACTGGAGCGGAGCCGTATACGCGCCCCAGGCGGCCGCAGAGGCGGAAGGAGCCAATACGGTGCGGCTGGTGGGAGTAAGCGGCGAGCGAAGCCGGGAGGTAAAAAAGGAAAAGACGGTCGTCCGCTCCGACATAGATGAGCTGACGGCGGTGAAACAGTATCTGTGCCGGGTGGCGCAGGAGAATGGAATCCGGAAGCTGCCCGGACCCTGGCTGGAAGAGCTGCCGGCCTGCCTGAGTCTGGAAGAGCTGCCGGTTCCTGGAGGATTTGAAGCAGGAGAATGGAGAGAGAGCCCGCCCTGGCTGCGAATCCCCATTGGCCTCTACGATGCGCCGGCCCAGCAGGCGCAGGGCGTCCAGTATCTGGATCTGGCGGCCGATGGCCACTGCGGCATCTACGGGGCCCCCTCTACCGGCAAGACGTCCCTGCTTATGAGTATTGTGTGGGCGCTTGGCCGCTTTTACAGTCCGGAGGATGTCAATATCTATATTCTGGACTGCGGCGGCTGGGCCATGAATATTTTTGCGGGCCTGCCCCATGTGGGCGGCGTCGCCCTGGACTGCGAGGAGGAGAAGTTCCAGAAGCTGGGGCAGATGCTGACGGATGAAATAGCAAACCGCAAGAAAAGCTTCCTGAAAAGCGGCGTCAGTTCTCTGACGGCTTACCGTCAGGTTCATGGGGGCAAAATGCCTGCCATCATCCTGGTCATTGATAACATTATACCGGTATTTGAGCAATATCCCGATATGGAACCTGTGCTGGCGGCCATTGCCAGAGAGGGAGCGACCTACGGCATCTACCTGATCTATACGGCCAACAACACCACCGGCGTCCGCTATAAGGTGCTTCAGAATATCCGGTGCGCCGTGGCTTTTGAGCTGACGGACAAGGGGGATTATCCCGGTATTGTGGGACGCCTGGACAAAATGAGCCTGCCTGGGATTGCGGGCCGGGCCTTCTTCAAGGGCAATCCGCCGATCCAGTTCCAGGCAGCCCTGTGCCTGAAGGCTTCCGGGGAGCAAGAGCGCACAAAAGAGCTGAAAAAACGGATGGCGCAGATGGACGAAGCCTGGCAGGGGCCCCGGCCGGAAGCGATTCCGGTGATGCCGGAGGAACTGTCCTTTGCGGACCTGTTTGCAAACTACCGCGAGCGGACGGGGATTCCTGTGGGCATCGCCTACGATTCGGTTCGCCCGGCTGCCGCGGATATGACGGAGCGATACAATATGCTGGTGTCCGGTACGGTAGGCAGCGGAAAGAGCCGGTATCTGGCGGGACTGGCCGCATCCATTCATGAGAAGCGGCCGGCGGATCGAATTTATGTGCTGGACAGCAAAAAGGGCTCTCTAAAGAAGCTTTCGGCGTTTGCATATCGCTATGCTCCGGCGGCGGAAGGGGAGGCTGTGACGCAGCTGCTCTCGGAGATCGTGGATCAGCTCAACCTGCGCAAGCGCGCCCAGAATCAGGCCAGAGCCATGGCGGGGGACAGCTTTTCAGAGCAGGAATTTATTCGAGACTACGATCAGATCTGTATTTTCATAGATGATCTGCGGGAATTCGTCGATGAGGCGGATAACGATAACAAGCACTCCATGGAGAGGATCTGCCGTCTGGCGCAGGGACTGGGCGTATTGGTATTCGCCGCGGGGCGGGTGTCCGATCTGGAGCGCTACAATGAGATCGAGAGCCTGACCCGGGCGATCGTAGGCGGACAGCTGGCCGTCGGCCTGGGAGCGGGCGCGGCCGTACATTCCTTTTTGCGCAACGATCTGAGCTACAAGGAAAAGGAGCAGGAACCGGGAGAGGGAGCGGGACTGTTCTTTGACGGAGGCCACTGCGTCAGGATCAAGCTGCCGCAGTGACTGGGCACAGGCTTTTCAAAATTTATTTGCCGCATTTATGAGAGACAAAAAAGCTGAAATAAATCAGGGAAAGAAATCAGAGGAAGAAAGGAGAGGGAGAAAGGAGAATTATGAGCACCACCTATGTGGACACAGATTTGCTGGAGCAGATGAAGGACAGAATGTTTCAGACCCTGTCCAGAATAGAGGAGACCGCAGGAACGCTGCGGCAGGTACACAGCCAGATGATGACGGAGGATCTGGGTCTTTCCTTCTATCCTCAGTGGGAGCAGGCTGTAGAGAGCTGCCGCAGAGCGCTGCAGAAGGCGGAACGCCTCCAGGATGAAGCCGCCCGTCTGCTGACCGTACTGGAGACCGCCCCGGAGGAATATATGCAGCTGGAGCATCAGCACCGGCAGATGCTGGAACGGATGAACGTGCGCGCCTCGGCCCTGAACGCGGGAATAGCCGGCGTCATGGCGGAGGGATATCCGTTAGGTCTTTTGGAGGGGGAGGAAGCCTCTCAGGCCGTATCGCTGGAGCGCCAGACAGCCCTTGCCGCAGAGGAGACCGGCCTGGCTGGTTTGCTGGCCGTGACGCAGGTCCTGAGGGAAAGCTGCCGCTACGACCAGGTGCTGCCGGGGCTGGCCGGCGATGAAGAGAAAGAGCGCAAGGACAGCGAAAAGAAGAAGGGCGGCGGGAAGGAGAAGAGCAGCAGCCAGGAGAAGGGCGAGCAGGACGGAGAAGGGCAGAAGGATGGCGGAAAGGAGCGGGAAGAGAAAGATGAGCAAAAGGGAAGGACAGGATGAATCGCTGCGTCTGCGTGACGAGGAGCTGTGCGTTGCCGCCGCTTTTCTGGAAATTCCCTGCCTGTACGGGGTTTCCGACCGCTTTTTCAGGAGAGGAGCCGGGAGCCTGGAGGGCCGGGTGCTTGATGTCTGCGGGGTTCTGGAAATGGAAGAGTGGATTCTCATCGAGCCGGGCGGCACTGTGAGAATGCAGCTGGAGCTATATCGGGCCCTTGTCTGCATGGGCCGGCCCAATGTGGTGGTACGGCTGTTTGCCGATGGGACGCAGGGAAGAAGGCGGCTCTATCTGTATGGGCGGGAGGCGTCTGTGTATGCCCGCAGGCCCGATGAAAAGGGCGGAGGAGAAATAAGACGGATTGGTTCTTATGAGGAGCTGATCTCCTTTGCGCAGTTTAACCAGGGAGAGGAGAGCGGCGGATTGAAATGCTGCGGCGCATTGATGCTTGCAAGGCAGGGCAGCCTGTATGAGACGGAGGCGGACCTGGTGTGGCGGGCGGACGAAAATGACGCGGAGGAGCTTACGGATATTCTGCATACTCTGTGGGCCGTCCTGCTAAAGGACAGCGGGAAGGAGGAGACCGGAGATGAAGCATATCATTGTAACCATATCGGATAAAAAGCAGAATTTTTCTTTTGATATGGAGGTGCCGGTGGACCTGGCGGGCAGACGGCTGATGGAGGATATCGGAGAAGTGATCGGCACGTATCATCCGCAGATTCACTTAAGCGAGCTCTATCATTGTCTGTATTTAAACCGCATCGGACGCGTGCTGGCAGATGAGGAAAGTCTGGCCCAGGCCGGCGTGCGGGGCGGGGATTATATCACGGTCGTGCCCAAAGTATAGGAGGCAGGGATGGAAATTATCAATACCTACGACGAAACGCTCTCCCACTATATTATGAAGATCAGCCATGCTGAGGAGGAGCTGGGGGATGCCCTGAAAGGGTTTGAGGAGCTTATTTATCTGGGGCAGGAAGGATGGAACACACCGGCCGGCCATCAGGCGGAGGAAAAGATAGAGCAGCTGCGCCGGGAGGTCATTCCCATCCAGGGGGACATGGAGGAAATCTGCACAGCCCTGCGTCAGCTGGGCGCAGCGGTGGAGGAGGAGATCCGGCTGTTGAAGGAACAGGCGGCCCAGGCTGTGCAGACCATAACGTCCGGCTGAGCAAAAGGGCCGGCATACAGAAAGGAATGTCTGCCCCTCAGGGGGCTTACAGAATAAATTATCAAATTTAAGAAAGGCGGAAAAACTATGGCATTGATTCAGGTAACACCCGAACTCCTTTCGGGCAAGGCAAATGAACTGAGGGGACTTAAAAGCGCCCATGACGAGGCAATGACCAAGATGCGTACGCTGATTATGGGATTGAACGAGATCTGGAAGGGCGACGCTCAGGCTGCTTATGTAGCCAAGTACGAGAGTATGCAGTCCACCTTTACGAATTTCTCCCAGATGATCGAGGATTACGCAAAGCTGATGGATACTGCCGCCCAGAAGCTGCAGGAGACGGACACGGCTTTGCAGTCTACGATGAACAGCTTTGGAGTCTGAGACAGGCGCCGGGAGCCTGCGCGTCCAGGCGGGGCTCCCGGATAAAGCATGACGGGAGGAAGGGAAATGAAAATCGTTGCAGATGCCGACAGAATGCTCTCGGTCAGCGGGGAGATCCGAAACACTGCCGATATTCTTCGCAGCAATATGGACAGCATAGAATTTTTGGTGGGCAGCCTGCAGGGGGAATGGCAGGGAGACGCCGAGAGGGCCTACGCCAGCCGGCTCGTCTGTGTGCGCCGGGAATTTCGGGAGGTAGAACGCTTTTTTGAGGAATATGCGTCGTTACTTGGACGGTTTGCGGAGGAATATTTGCGTCATGAGGATGAGCTGAGCGCGAGAATAGTGAATGTATAAAGGGGATCGGATGAAAAAGGAAATCATTCTTACGCCGGAGGAGCTGTATTACATGGGAACAATTCTCCGGGCAAAATATATTGACTATGCCTATGTGGCCGCAATGGGCGATATTTCCCAGAACAGGGGCCTGTATGAGAGCCTGAGCCGGGAAGGACTGGCGGAAAAGGGAATTCTGATGGAGGACTTTTCCGGTCAAATGGAAGTGGATGAGAATGCCAGAAAATTGCTGGAACCGGTCTTTTTCGGAGAATGGGAATCCTCCATCGATGTGGCCAGTATTGCGGAGGAAGGGAGAAGGACCATAGAGAGCCGCCGCTTCCATTTTTACGAGGGAAGGATAACCAGCGCCGTGATGGGAGAGGAAGGGATACTGCTGCAGGCGGCGGACGACGGTCTTATGCAGGCGTGGATCGCCGGACTTTTGCCGGAAGGCTATCAGGCGCAGGAAGAGACGATGCCTGCAAGGAATATGAATCGGAAAGAGATCAGCCGGATTCTGGCGGTGAAGGGGACCCGTGTGGGAGAAAAATCGGCTGTGGAGATATATGTGGAATATCAGGGCAAGATTTATCGGGAGCTGCCGGGCGATATGGCCTGCGCCATGTCGGGGGAGCAGTTCTGTCTGCGGGTCTACCGCAGCGTGAAGGGGGAGTAGGGTATGGCGTACCATGATGAAAAGGGCAGGATTACCATTGATGCTGCTGCGGCAAATAAGGATATCAAGCGTCTCCGCGAAGCCATACAGGTGCTGGAGGACTCCCGCAGCGCGATTCGCAGTCTGACCCGGCAGGCGTCGCAGATGCAGGGAGCGGTGGCTGTCGCTGTGATGAACCAGGCGCAGCGAATGGAAAAATCCCTGGGCAGTATGATCGGCAGGCTGGAGGAGACCATCGCCTTTATCCAGAAGACCGTGCGCCATTACGAGCTTCTGGATGAACAGATCAAGCAGGCTATCCAGGCAGCCGCCAGCGCCGCGGCAGCCGTGCAGGCGGCCTCTGCCGTAAACGCGCAGAATACAAAGAGCGGCGGCACGCCGGTTAAGGCGGGCATAAGCAGCGTTTTGGACAGTCTCTTTGGCAAGAAGTAGGAGGAAGGGGACAATGGCAAAAATCAAAGTGGCGATCACATCCCTTCGGGAAAACGAAAAAAGCCTGGAAAAGCAGCTGGCAGCCCTGGAGCAGCTAAACGGCCGGCTGGAAAGCCTGTTAAACCAAATCGAATCCTCCTGGGAAGGGGATTCCAGCGCAGCTTATATACAGCTCATGCGCCGCTATGGAAAACAGGCGGCCGCCATGACGCAGGTGCTGACCGAATTTAAAAGCTATGTAAAAAATGCGGCGGACACCTTTGAACGCAGGGATGAGCAGGCGGCCGCGCGGATTAACGGTTCGTTCTGAGACAGAGGGAGGATTATATGGCAGTCAGTCTGATTGATTATGATACAAGTATCATGCGCGAGCTGAGCGCAGCCTGCCGGACGGCGGCCCTGGAGCTGTCCCGGGCGGAGAGTCTGATCGAGCAGGTCCGCTCTCATAACGACTGGACCTGCAAGGAGAAAAATACCATCGACGATCTGATGGCGGCCTGTCGGAAGATGGTCAGGCAGCTGTCCGAGCAGCAGAGCGATTTTTTGCAGGCGGTGGAGAAGACGGAAGAAGAATTTGCGGAGGCGGAGCGGTCCATTTCCGTTTTGTTCGACGGGGTGGAGGATGTGCTGGGACGCATACTTTCAATTCCGGTGGGCACGGTGAGCATCACAGGCGGCGGCCTGCTGGAGAGACTTGCTCCGACGGGGAATGCCGCGGGGACGGAAGCGGAGGCAGCCGGGGCCTTAAAGCAGGACGGCATGCAAAGCGGCGGCGCCGTTTCCGGTATAGTGGAGCATATGAAAAAGACGCTGGATATAGCTGTTTTCAGCGATATTGAGCTGTAGGCAAAGAGGGGGACGAATATGGCAGGAAAAGTTCAACTGACGCCGGCGCAGCTTCTGGCACAGAGCCAGGAGATGCTCAGCCTGCAAAAGGATTATGAAAGTCTCTTCCAGGAGACGAGTACCCTCTTGAACCAGATTAACGGCAACTGGAGCGCCAATCTGGCCAACAATTTCCTTGGAAAGATCACAAGCGCGCAAAAAGGCTTTGGCCATATCTGCGATATGCTGGAGCAGGGAGGAAATCTGGCCGCCGTCAGCGCAAACACCTTTGAATCCATGGATTCTCTGCTGAGTAAGGCGATGCAGGGAGACGCGGCGGCAGGTACTCTTTTGAGAACGTCGGCGGGGGCGGCAGCCGTGGCGGGAGCGGCTTCGGCAGGCGCGGCAAGCTCTGCTTCGGGGGCTGCCAATGGCGGACAGGGATTGTGGTCTTCCTTTCTGACGGACTGGAACAGGGCCGGCAGCGCTCTGGAAAGCTTTCGGGAATTTTATGAGTCCAGGATACCGGAGGAGCTGCGGGACGATCTGAAGAAGATGGGAAAGGAAGTATTCGGCAGCCAGATTTTTTCCGCCTACGATATTACCTACGATCTGGTGACGGGGAATGTGGACATGGATACCTTTTACAGCGGAGCCAAGGCGGTACTGGGCGGCACCAAGGGAGGAGCCGTCAAAAACGCCTTTGAATACGCCGGTGAGATCCGGGATAAGGATGCTCAGTATACCCAGCGCAGCATCGACGAACTGGTGAGCGGCAATGTGCTGACCGGCCTCTTTAATATGGGGGCGTCTTTCATTGACGAGATCGGCACCGGAGTCGTGGATGTGGGCGGTTCCATGGCCATCGGTGCCCTGGAGAAAATTCCTGGGCTCAGCAAGATAGAAGAGTATCTGGACATCGATCTGGGAGAAACCTGGGAGACGGCCATGGATTCCTTCCACGAGGGAGTTACAAACGCCTTTACCAGTGCGGTAGATGGATTGTCCAAAGCGGAAGACGCCCTCCAGGAGGCGGTGGGAGACGGTCTCAAGGCTGCCGGCGAGGTCCTGGATAAGGCCGCGGATGCGGCGGCGGATGCGGCCAAAGCCGCCGGTAAGGGCATAGAAAAGGCGGCGAGCGCCGTGGGAGACGGCCTGGGCAGAATCGGAGACGGACTTAAGAGTCTGTTCTAATGATGCGCCATATTATTGGGAAAAACTGCGGCGCGGGAAATGCAGACGTGGGAAATGGCGGGAAAGAGAGGAATGGATATGGAGCAGATTTTACCGGTAGGCTCAGTGGTAGGAGTACAGGAAAAAAAGCTGATGCTGCTGGGAGCGGCATTAAAGGAGCTGGAGGGTGCTCTGGTGCTCAGCTATTATGCGGTGCCCTATCCCAGGGGATTTGTGACGGTGGATAGCCTGGGCTTTATATCGGCCCGGGCGATCGATACGGTGTATGCCAGGGGATATGAAGACCCGGTGGGGACCCGGTATCTGGAAGGTATCACAGAGCTTTACCGGGAGCTGGAGGGCAAGAAAATGCAGGAGGCGGAGCAGATCCTGTCGCAGGCCGGCCAGTGGTTCGGCGGGGAGACTGAGAAGCTCCGTCGGGAAAAGGCAGGCGAAGGGAGATAGAGATGGAACAGTTATTGGCGTTGGGTTCTGTGGTGCAGGTACGGGCGGATGAACAGACGGTGCTGCGGATGGTGGTGGCGGGGTATTTCCCCTGCGACAGCGCCACCGGGACAATATATGATTATTCTGCCGTTTTGTATCCCTGGGGAATGCAGATGAATCCTGCCCTGCAGATGTTTAACCGGACGCAGATCGTGTCCGTGGAGTATGAAGGATATATGGATGAGGATGGCCGGAATGTGACCGCAGGCATTCCCCGTGCCATTGAGGAATACCGCCAGAGGGTGGAGAGACGGCTGCGGGAGGAAGACGGGGCCGGAGAAGAAGGAACCGGAGAAGAAAAGACCGGAAAAGACGGACCGGGGCGGACCGCAGAACTTATGGAATTTGGCTGATACAGGGAGTGAGGGCGATGGCATATCGAATCGAAGCTGCCTGCGGCTGCAACATAGGCCTGCGGCGGACGAACAACGAGGACAATTTTATCTTTGATAACCGAATATTACCCAAGGTCAACAAAGGGCTTAAAGCCTCCGTCGTAACGGAGCAGGAGCTAAGGAGGGAGCTGATCTACGGGGTGTTCGATGGAATGGGCGGAGAGAGCTATGGGGAGGAGGCTTCGTTTTTGGCGGCTGCTACGGCCAAAAACAGCGAGAAGCTGCTGGCCGACTTCATCTATCCGCCGAAGAAATATCTGACAGACTTGATTGCTCAGATGAATGAGGAAGTGTGCAGAAAATCCGAGGCGCTGGGAAGCGGCCGCATGGGCAGCACTGCCGTGCTTCTCTATCTGAACGAGAGATTTGCCTATATCTGTAATGTAGGAGACAGCCGGGCCTTTCGGCTGCATCGGGATGGTTTGCAGCAGATTTCTCAGGATCATACCGACGCCGCTTTCCTGGCGGCGCAGGGCGTTGCCGGGCGCAAGCCCAGTCTGACGCAGCATCTGGGAATCTGGCCGGAGGAGATGATTCTGGAGCCCTATGTGGCCAAGGGAGAGCTGGAGGACGGGGATCAGTATCTGCTGTGCAGCGACGGCCTCACCGATATGGTCAGCAATGTCGAGATCTGCGCCATTATGAAGGAGGCTCCGGATGCGGGAGCCTGTGTGGACCGTCTGATTGCCGCGGCGCTGGAGGCGGGAGGCCGTGATAATGTGACGGCCATTTCAGTACGGATTAAAAAGCTATAAAGGGGATACGTCTCACCGCAGGCGCCGCCGAAACAGGCGGCGCTCAATGTGGTGTTATGGATCGGGATAAATCACAGAAATTAATTACGAAGAATAATTACAGAGAGAGTAATGACAGAGAGGGGACGGAGAGCAAAGTATGATAAACACATGGCCCGGATGGGAGTGCGTGGGGCTTTTGGGCGAGGGGAGCTTTGGAAAGGTTTATGAGATTCAAAAAAAGGAGTTTGGGACGACATACAAGGCGGCGCTTAAGGTTATCACGATTCCGCCTGCCCAGAGCGATATAAAAGCGGCCTATGCGGAAGGAATGGACAAACAGAGCGTGACCAATTACTTCCAAAGCGTTGTCGAGGACATAGTGGAGGAGTTCGCCCTGATGAGCCAGTTAAAGGGCAACAGCAATATTGTCAGCTATGAGGACCATATGGTCACGCCTCATGAGGGGGAGATCGGCTGGGATATTCTGATCCGCATGGAGCTTCTCACGGCTCTGCCTGAGTATGCGTCCCGGCATCCTCTGGACGAGGCGGAGGTGGCGCGTCTGGGAATCCACATGACCCGCGCCCTGCAGCTGTGCAGGCGCAAGGGCATCCTGCATCGGGATATCAAGCCGGAGAATATCTTCGTCTCGGAGAACGGCGACTACAAACTGGGCGATTTTGGCGTGGCCCGGGCGGCGGAAAAGACAGCGTCCCAGATGTCGCGCAAGGGCACCTACATATATATGGCGCCGGAGGTGTATAAGGGAGAGGAATACGGCTTTGCCGCCGATTTGTATTCTCTGGGGCTGGTGCTCTACCGCTATCTCAATGATTATCGCCTGCCCTTTATGCCGCCCTATCCGGAGCAGATCCGTTATACGGACCATGAGAGGGCTTTGAAGGCCCGGATGAGCGGCGAGGAGATTCCCGCACCATCTCACGGCAGTCCCGCCCTGAAGGCGGTGATTCAGCGGGCCTGCAGCTTTGACCCGGCGCGCCGTTATGCAAGCCCGGAGGAATTTGAACAGGCCCTTAAGGAAGCGGCCGCAGAGCCGAAGAGGAAGGAGCCGGAAACTTCGGCTTCCTGGAAAGATGACTCCTGGGAGGATGCGGACGAATTTGACCGGACGGTATCGGCCTTTGATTCTTACCGAAGCAAAGCCGCTGGAAGCGGCGCGGCAAAGGAACCGGACCCGCAGCCGAAGGCCAAAGCGCCGGCCGCAGAGCCGAAGGGGAAGGAAGAGGAACCCCCGGCTTCCGGGAAAGATGACTCCTGGGAGGATGAGGACGAATTTGACCGGACGGTATCGGCTTTTGATTCTTACCGAAGCAAAGCCGCTGGAAACGGCGCGGCAAAGGAAGCGGATCCGCAGCCGAAGGCCAAAGCGCCGGCCGCAGAGCCGAAGGGGAAGGAAGAGGAACCCTCGGCTTCCTGGAAAGATGATTCCTGGGAGGATGAGGACGAATTCGACCGGACGGTATCGGCTTTTGACCCTTACGGAAGCAGGGGATACGCGGCGGATCAGGGACATATGAAGGATGAGGAAAATCCGGCGGATAATGGTCATGCGGCGGATAAGAAAGACGCGGCGGCCAGCCGCTCTGGGAAAGAGCCGCTGATCGTAAAAATCCTGTGCATATTTATCTGCGGCATTTTGGTGCTGACCAGCATTTTTGTACTGATTATCATACCTGCGCCTATGAGCCTTTTTTCCGTCGCGGTATATATCGGCCTTATTGTTTTGATTCAGAAGATTCGCAAAAAGCGCTGGGGCGGCGGCAAATAGCAGGAAGCAATGCGAAGAATAAAAATGAGATTGAAGAAGAGGGATTGATTCTATGAAAAAACAGATTCAGGAGGGCAGGCCGATGAGGACGGGCTTTCCTGCGGCCATGCTGGTTATTCTGGTCTTTGCAATGTGCCTGGGAGCGGGCTGCGGCGGAGGCGGCGCAGAGACGTCCCGGGCCGCGGCAGAGTCCCAGGATCAGAGCCGGGAGCAGATTTTGACCTGGCAGGAGCAGTACGATCTGGGGATTCGTCTGCTGGAGGAAGGCAACTATGAGGAGGCGATCCTGGCCTTTACGGCGGCCATTGAAATCGATCCCCGGCAGGGGGCTGTGTATGCGGCGCGAGGCGACGCCTACAGCCAGATGCTGGATGCCCTCATACAGCAGGCGCCGGGAGCAGAACTGTCTCAGGAGGCCCGTCAGGCCGCAGAGAACGCGGCGGCAGATTACCGTCAGGCAGCGGAGCTGCTGGAAGAGATGGAAGGAACGGATTCCGGCGCAGGCCCCGGGGAGGAAGAGCGCGGACAGCTCTCCGAGATATATGACAGGCTGGCAGACGTCTATGAGCAGCTGGGCGACATAGAAGGAGCCATGGAAGCGCTGCGGGATGGATATGAGGCTACGGGAGAAGAAAGCCTCATGGAGCGATACCGGCAGCTGGAAGAGCAGACGATTTTGGTAATGAGCAGTCAGATGCTGTACCGGGCAGATGGGGAACTGGCGGCCCAGGTTATCTACGATTATGACGGGCAGGGATATCTGATCCGATATCAGGCAGAGCTGTACGGCGCAGATGGTGCGCCGGAGACAGACGGCAGTTACAGTATTGAATGGAGCTTTGTCAGCCGGGAGCCGGATTTCGAGCAGTGGAATGTGATTCTCCGAACGCCGGCAGACAGCGAGGGGATGGAGACGCCTTATTATTATCCCGATGGGCGTCCGGCCGGTACGACGGACTGGTATGCCGGTACGGCCGAAATCTGCGCGAATCCGTATCTGTTCCAGAGCGGCGAGACTGCGGCAGAGGAAATCCGCAATACCGCAGAACAGCCGGGGGCCTGGCTGCGGGCCGTATGCGAAAGAGACGAAATGGGTCAGGTACAAAGGATTTACAGCTATGATGAAGCGGGAGAGCTTCTGGGAAGCTGTGAGATCCGCTATGAAAGACTGTATTCTGGCAGGGCCGAATAGAAGATAAGTGGAATTTAAAATAGAGGAAAAGAGGAGGACAGGAAGAGATGAATGGTGGAAAAACACAGAAAAAATGCAGAGGGCGGTGGATAACGGCGATCTGTCTGGTTATAACGGTTTTTTTGGCTGCGGCCGGGCTGACCGCCTGCGCCTGTTCCGGTGAGACCGCGCAGACGGCTGCGGAGCAGAATCTGGACTGGCAGGAGCAGTACGATCTGGGGATTCGTCTGCTGGAGGAAGGAAAGTATGAGGAGGCGATTCTGGCCTTCACGGCGGCCATCGACATTGCGCCCCGGCGGGCGGCTTTGTATGTGGCGCGAGGAGACGCTTACCTTGCCTGGGCTGACGCGCTGCTGAACGAAGCGGCCGCAGCAGGAGGGGAAACGGACTGGAGCAGCGTGCAGACGCCGGATGGAACGCCGGTGGATAAGCTGTATGAAAATGCCCTGGAGGATTACCGCGAGGCGGTGGATCTGATCGAAAGCGGCGAGGCGGAGGACGGCTCCGACGAGCTTTTGCAGGAGGCACAGGAAAAACTGGAGCAGGCTGAGGAGCAGACGGGCGGCTCTCAGAGTGAGACCGATGAAGGAGTCGGCGACGATGGCTCTGCTGATGGGGAAACCGATGGAGGAGAAACCGCCGGCGGGGCGGAGGAACCCCAGACACGCCGGCCAACGGGCTATATTCTGACCTGGGTCTACGGGGAGGAAGAACAGTTCGGCGGGCAGAGGCAGTATGTCTATGACGAACAGGGCCGCCTTTCGCAGGAAATTCAGATCGCTGAAGATGGGACGCCGGGAAATTCGACCTATTATTACTATGACGCCGCCGGCAATTCCCTTCCCAGCGCCTATGTGTATGAAGCTCCTCTGGAGTACAACGAAAACGGCCTGGTAACGGCTGTCGGCTGGGAGGACGGCACGGTCACGGATCGCATCCTGTACGATGCGGAGGGGCGGCTGTCGGAGATTCAGTTTATGTTTGACCAGAACGGCAGTCCCGCCTATTACCAGAGATATTTCTATGACGGCGAAGGACAGCTGGAACGAACCGAATTTTACAATCAGGGCGGCAGCAACCTGTCCGACGTCAGCGAATACCGCTATAACAGCGACGGAAAGCTGGAAGAAGTCGTTACGACGACCTACTACGGCAGCGGGCAGACCGGAACAGGACGGGAACGCTATGAATATGACAGCGAAGGACGCCTGCTGCGCAGCGAGACGAGCACCGGAGGCGAAGTATATATCTGGGCGGACTATGTCTATGATACGGACGGCACGCTGGTGCAGGAGAATCACGGAACCATAGACATGGAGATCGGTTCTCCGTATCGGATCGACTATTTGTTTGAAGAGCCGTGACGATTTTCGGACGATTTCAGGAAAATCAGGAAAAGGGCGAGAGGAGAAAAGGGATGGAAAAACGAAACGGGATCAAAGGGCGCATCGTATTCTGCTGTGCCTGCATCCTCCTTCTGCTGGCGGGGCTGCCGGCCTGCAGCTGCGCTTCGGGGACGCAGGGAGAAACCGAGGAGCAGACCTTTGACTGGCAGGAGCAGCTGGATTTGGGCATTCGCCTGCTGGACGAAGGAAAGTATGAGGAGGCAGTCCTGGCCTTCACGGCAGTGCTGGAGATCGATCCGAGAAATGCAGAGGCCTATTCGGGCCGTGCCGAGGCCAATATGAGATGGGCCCAGGCGGCAGTGGAATCCGGGCAGGAAAACTGGGACGAAAATTATGACGCTCTTTGGCAGAGGTATGATCAGGCGCGGTCTGACTATTATGCAGCTCTCGAGCTGGACCCGGAAAACCTGTCGGCCTACCAGAACGCAGTCCATATCTGCACCTTGCTGGCAGATGAGGAAGGGGCTCTCGCCATCCTGCAGCAGGGACTGGACGTCCTGGGCCGCATCGAGGAACTGGTGCAGCTGGCGGCGGAGCTGGGCTATGAGGTGGATGAAAACGGACAGATCATCGTATTGACTGAGGAAGAGAGCGTGGCGGCCCTGCCCTGGGAGGAGCAGATGGACTATTACCTGGATAAGGAAGAGGAGCATCTGACCACTCCTCTCTTTGCGGGAAACGTCGAGCTGTTTGGACAGGATACCCAGACGATCACACTGGAGGGCTTCCGGGATCTGGCGATAAGCGGCGGCTGGGATGAGGACCGCTATCTGACGGTGGATTCCTTCTATGACGGAGCGGGAAGGCTGTACCGCATGGTCCGGTATAACAACATAGCTCCTTCCAGCATATCCAATGTGAGAGCATTTCAAGACCAGGAATATATCGACGAAGGACACACCTGTTTCCAGCAGGCCACCTTCGGCTACACTTCGTACAGCTCCTCTGGAATGGAAGTCGTCCGGGAGCGGGTCGCCGCGGGTACCTCTCTGGGGATGCTGGGCCTGAATGCAGGCGACTCCCTGGAGACGGCCCTGGCAAAGCTGGGAATCGAAGACGCCGCCAGGATCGCGCAGCTTATGATGGAGCAGGAGCGGGAGGGCTCCTGGGTTTCCTGGAGGAGCGGATATTCCGCCGCAGAAGAAGAGACTCTGCCGGCTGGGGCCAAGGTGTACGACTACTGCGCCATTCGTCTGGAGCTTAATACGACTGCCGTCGGAGAGGAGGAGCGATTCCTGGAGATCACCATAACGCCCTACTATAAGACGGAGGAAGGCGGTACGGAGGATTACGGAAGCCAGGCGATTTTATCCTTCAGTGCGCCGGATTACTGCCTGTGGGGCCTGCACATCATAAACGAGTGACGACGGTTTAAGGAAAGGAAACGACAGATATGAATGGACATTATCAGATCGGCGATACGGTGATGCAGAACTGGGTCCTTCACAAAAAGCTGGGCGAGGGGAGCTTCGGCAAGGTCTATGAGGTGATCCGGGAGGATTTCGGCGAGACCTACCGGGCGGCCTTAAAGATCATCACCGTTCCGCAGAGCGAGGCGGAGATCCAGGCGGCGCTGGAGGAGGGAATGAGCCCCCGGGAGGCGGAGCAGTATTTCTACAGCATGGTAGAGGATATCGTCCGTGAATTTGCCCTGATGGCGAAGGTAAAGGGAACCGCCCATGTGGTCAGCTACGAGGATCATCAGGTGGTGTGCCATGAACAGGGGATCGGCTGGGATATTCTGATTCGGATGGAGGAGCTGACGCCTCTTCTGGCCTACGCTTATGCCCATCCTTTCACCCGGCGGGATGTAATCCGGCTGGGCATCCATATGTGCAGGAGCCTGGAGCTGTGTCAGAAGTACAACATCATCCACCGGGACATCAAGCCGGAGAACATCTTTGTGTCGGAGAACGGGGATTTCAAGCTGGGAGATTTCGGCATCGCCCGCACGGTGGAAAAGACCATGTCCGGCCTGTCGAAAAAGGGTACTTATAATTACATGGCCCCGGAGGTCTATAAAGGGCTGGAGTATGGATTCAGCGTAGATATCTATTCCCTGGGCATTGTGCTCTACCGCCTGTTAAACAAAAACAGGGTGCCCTTCCTGCCGCCCGCGCCCCAGCCTCTGACCTATGGAAACAGGGAGCAGGCTCTGGCCCGGCGGATGAGCGGAGAGACTCTTACTCCGCCCTGCTATGGCAGCGGGCGGCTGGGAGAAATCGTGCTGAAGGCGGCGGCCTATGATCCGAAGGACCGCTATTCCAGTCCCGGACAGATGCGCCAGGAGCTGGAGGCCATTCTCTACAGCGAAGAGGATGCGTCCGTGATCTATCCCGAGGGAGACGAGATCGTATTAAAGGAAAACATCTATGCTACGATGAAAGGGCGCAGGCCGCTGGAGCGGAAGGCGGGAGAAAATACTGCCGGAACCGATACGGACAGGTGGGATGAGCAAAGCGGCGGCGGAAGCGATGATGGAAACTGCGAAGGACCCGACGACGAAATTCTTGACGAAATCAACAATGAAATCGACGACGAAACCGACAGCACCGAAAGCACCCTGTCTGCCTTTGAGCATAACCGGGGCGGAAATAATATAAAGCGAAGTGCAAATCATATAAACCGCGGCGCGGCGGCAGGCGGTCAGGATCTGGCAAAGGGCGGTGCGGCCGGCAACAGAGGAAAGGACGCCGGCCAGGACGCCCCGGAGGAGAATGAAAAAACCCTGTCCGTCTTTGACGGAGGTCAAAAAGGACAGAGAGACAGAGGCAGTGACAGCGGCTCTGGCAGCGGTTCTGACAGACCAGGCGCAGGCGGAATAAATACCGGCAAAAGAAAGGCGTCCAGCAAAGCGTCCGGCGGTAAAAAGGGACTGCTTATTGCGCTGGGGGCGGCAGCTGTCGTGGCGGCGGCAGTGATTCTTGTTCCTATGCTGAGCGGCCGGGAGGGCCAGAGCGGCTCAACGCAGCCAGAGCAAACAGCCGGCGCGCAGGACGCCGGCAGCCTTCTGACGGAGCAGGCAAATCAGATCGATCACGCCTACGCTCTGTATCAGGCCATGTCCTATGACGAATGTATTTCCTATGTGGAGAACGACCTTGAGCTGGGAAATGATTTCGTTGACGACGATATGCGGTCTCAGCTGCTGGAGATTCTGGCGGTCTGTTACTATGAAAAAGAGGATTATGCGGGAGCTGCTTCCTATTTTCGCATGAGCGCCGTGGGCGGCAAAATGAGTGAAAGTGCCGCGCGGGATTATGCAGTATGCCTGGCCCGCCTGGGCTCTCTGTCCGAGGCGCGGGACGCGCTGGCGCAGTTAAGAGAAATGGGAGCCAACTCCGACGTGACCCGGTATGTGGAGTGCGAGCTTGCCGCTGCGCAGGGAGAATACCTGGAGGCGGGCAATCTCTATACGGAGCTTTTGGAGGACGGGGAGGATGAAGTGATTCTGCGCCTGACTCTGATTTCTTATATCCGGATGCTGCGCAGTCAGGCCCGGGAAGAACAGAAGGGAAACTTTGCAGACGAACCGGCGGTAATAAAGCTGGATGCCGTCGCGGATCAAATCGAAACGCTGGGTTTGTCCTACAACAGCAGCGTGTATGAGATGGCGGGAGAGATATACAGCATAGGAACAGATAAAACGTACTGGGAAATCATGGGATGGGAGGTGGACGATTCTGCCATAAACGGGTATTTGGATGAGGCCTGCAAGGCCTTTGATCGGGTTATATCCTTGGGTATTCAGAAGGAATATCTCTATACGAACCAGTATGTGCTGTATTATGGAGCGAATCGCCTCGACGAGGCGGGCGCGGTGCTTGACCGAATGGAGGAGGCATTTCCGAGCAGCTATCTGCCCCACGCTCTGCGCGGAATCCTGTATATTACCCAGGAAGGGGCAAAAGCGGAGGCGGAGAGAAGCTATCAGGCTGCATTGGACGAGTATGAGCGTGCCGGCGAGCTTCTTACCAGTACCGACGACAGAAGCTATTACGAGCAGCTGGGCAGTCTGATTGACCAGCTGCGGTCCGGAGGATGGCTGTAAGAAAAAGAAGAGAGGGAACCGCCCGGCTGCGCAAAGCCTGGGGAGGAATCTGAAATATAATGTAATGCAGCGCATTATCTTGCAGAAGAAGGTAATGCGCTGTTTTTTTCGACTTATCCCGTCTGATGCTGTCAAATTATATCGAAACTTGTTTGACCCATCTATTACCAAAAGTGGGAAAATCAAAGGAGGAATCCAAAGACGGGAGGTCAAACAAAGGATGAAATGGGAAAGAGAAGCAAGAGAAGCGGAGCGGCTTTTGAGACGGCTGGGAGCCAACGGCAGCTACATGGGATTTTGGTTTACGGTGTATGGGATCGCCATGGTTATGCGGGAACCGGAGCTGCTCACTTATATGTGCAAAGGGCTGTATGAGGCGGTGGCCTCTCATTTCAATGTGAGCCTGCAAAGCGCGGAGCGGAATATTCGGACGATCAAGAAGAGGATCTGGAAATATGGGGACGAGGAACTTTTGAGGGAGATTTTTGGCAGAAGTACGCAGAAGAGCCCCAAAAATGCCGTGTTTCTTGATGGATTGGCGGCGTATCTGAATGAGCGCTGCATGGGCGAGCCGCCAGGGGAGGAGAGACGGCTATGATACGGCAGCCGGACGCAGAGTAAAAAGAGCAAAAATGAGCACAGGCCGGCAAAAGCTGCCGGCCTGTCTGAGAGAAACGATTACTGCAGCTCCCATCCCTTTGTGACGTGTACCTTGTTTGCCTTTTTGCGGTACCAGCACCAGACAAAGAAGAGCACAACGGCGATCAGCGACCCCACCACCATACCGATGCTGGCAGTGAGGAAGGAGCGGTACAGCATATAGATGCGGATTACGATACATACGTAGCAGGAAAGCTTGAATGCCCACATGGGAATCTTCCAGGCCCGGTTTTCCCAGGCGCCTTCCATTGTTTTGGGATAGCGCAGGATGCCTACAGCTAAGAGTATATATCCGATGGAGCTTACAAAGGTGGTATTGGATACGATCTCCGTAATGCTCAGACCCGTGGCCATGGGCAGAATCCCGACAAAGAAGAAAATAATCATGTACTTCCAGGCGATTCCGTACTTGTTTTTCTTTGCCAGAGTGGCCGGAAGCCAGCCGTCGTTGGTCACCTGGACCAGCTGCCGTTCAAAAATGGCAAAGGAGGAGTTGATTGTGGTTGCCAGAGCCATGACGGGGCCGGTGAAAACGAAAATATAGTAGACAACCGGGCTGAACAGAACCTTTGCCACTGCCGTCAAAGGCTGGTTGGCGGTCTGCTCCACAGGGAGTACGTTGCTCATGGTAAAGCCGACGCTGCAATATAAAAAGACCAGCAGAATCGGAACGATGCACATGGCCAGAGGGAGATCCGTTTTAGGCTTCTCGCACTCTGCGCTGAATGCGGTAATCAGTGTGTAGCCGGTGGTGGACATCATAAGAATCATGACGGCCTGCCAGAAGCCGTAGGTCCCGTCGGAGAAATATCCTGGCTGGAAGATGTTGAGAGAATCCGGCTGGGCGTTGAGGATACCGTAGATGCCGAACAGCAAAAGTCCGAATATGAGGATAACGGAGAGTACGTTCTGCAGCTTGGCAATAAAGTCTGTTCCAAACAGATTGACGATGGCGAAGATAATCAGACCGCCATAGG
>CALWLM010000053.1 GCA_944381515.1 uncultured Lachnospiraceae bacterium
TCGCCGCTATGCAGGGCACCAGATAATCGTTTGGCAGCATCTGCGCCTCATCGAAAATAATGACGCTGTTTGCTATATTATGCAGTTTCCTGCACTTAGCAGAGCGATTGCCAAACAGCGATTCAAAAAACTGCACGTTCGTTGTTACTACGATCGGTTTGTCCCAGTTCTCCGATGCCAGCTGCATAGGCTTTAACTCTTCTGAACTTGTATAGTCTACATTGCAATGATTTTCCAGAACATTATCATCCCCCAGCACATCCCGGAACACTTTCGCATTCTGTTCAATAATGCTGGTGTATGGAATCACATAAATAATTCGATCCATATGGTTTTTCACCGCATGTCGCAGGGCAAACGCCATAGAAGCCATGGTTTTTCCGCCGCCCGTCGGCACTGTCAAACGAAAAAGTCCTCTCCCCTTCTCACCGCAATCCAGACAGTGTTTCAAGATCTCAGTTCGTCTCCCGTTGACCGTATCGATCTTCTCATTCAAAAGCCAATCCGAAATATGGACCTGCAGTTTCTGTAAGAGAATATGCATATCCTCTCCCGGCTCACGCTCGACCTTTCCTGCATTCATGAACCGCTCCGTATCCAGAAAATCCGCATCCACCAGACAGGAATACAGCATACGGATAAAAAAACTGAGAGAAAAATCCGGATTCGATACCTTTGTTATATCAAATGGGTCTGTACTGAGCTCCGGAATCTGTATTTCTTCTTTGTAGTAATGATAGTCCGGTATCTTTTTCTTTTTCCTTCCCTCTAAAGTACTAAAAGAGGCACTGTCGCTTTTGCTGCCCGTATCCGGAAGGCCTGCATGATGGCCCGCAATGCAATAGCTTATAAAGCTGTGCCTCCCTCCTTTCTGCCAATAAGCCTGTGCACCTGCGGTAGAATGATCTACCCGAATATCGATTTCCTCCTTGATCTTTTTCTGGAATTCTTTTGAATATTTTCCAATATCATGGCCCTTTCCGGCGCAGTATCCCCATTCTCCTTTTTCAAATCTGTCTGCAAATCCTTGCGCCAGACAAGCTGTATTTTCCAGATGCTCTTTTAACGCCTGTTCTCTCTCCCCATCCTTATGGGCCAAATATTTCATTATGGGTTCCTCCTTTTTCATCCCGAAAATAAAAATATTTAAGTTTTTTTCGCAATGAGTTATACTATATTAAACTAACAAACCGTTTTACACATACAAACAGGTGAAAATACTATGGATGCCTTGGAAAACATTTTGACGCGAAAAAGTGTACGCGAATTCACAAACAGACCGATTAAAGAAGAAGATGTAAAGACGATTCTGCATGCCGCCATGTCCGGGCCAAGCTGCGTAAACGCCAGAGACTGGAGTTTTCTTGTGACAAAAAAGAACGACATTCTTCAAAAAATGGCCGAAGCCAATGGAAAACCCGCCCAGCCTTTAAAAAAGGCCCAGCTGGGAATCCTTGTTTTGGGAGACCTGGAGCGGGCATTTAAGCCCGCCCCGGATTACTGGATTATCGATGGTTCCATTGCTGCGCAAAATATGATTTTAGCCGCCCATGCTCTCGGTATCGGCTCCGTATGGCTTGGCACCTATCCTCAAATGGAACGGGTAAATAACCTGCAAAAGCTGTTTAATCTGCCCGAAACAGTAATTCCCCATTCCATCATCGCCTTTGGGTATCCCGATGAAGACAGCTATGCTCTTGCAAAGGGAAAAGGGTTTTACGAAGAAGACCGTGTCCATATTGATCGCTGGTAATTATATAGCAATCATCTGGTAAATAGCCGGTAATCGGCTGGTAATTGGATGTGCCCGGACGCCTTAATCCTGCCGGTAGACCGTCTCCCCGTCGATAATGACTCTCTCCAAAATTGCATCCGTGGCCACAGTAGGCATCTTGCTCCAAATCAGGATATCTGCATCCTTCCCCACAGCAAGTGAGCCTACTCGATCGGAAATTCCTACAATTTCAGCGGCATTACTGGTCACCATAGCCAGTGCCCGGACAGGGTCCATTCCCCGGCGAACGCATTCGCCCATCTCGAAAAGCAGCATGTTTACCGTGGTCACTGGTCCATCTGTCATTACCGCCACCCGCACGCCCTCATCATCCAGCGCTTTACAGCACTCGTAATCCAGCTTTCCGCCTTCTCCAGGGAAGATGGGCTCGCAGGTCGGCCCAAAGATTACGCCATGAACCTGGGGAGATCTAAGCTCCTCCAAAAAGTCACTGGCTCCCTGAGCATGATCCACCGTGACCAGAATGTCGAATTCTTCAGCAATTTCCAGCAAGGTCATCATATCATGCATGTAGCTGTGAACTTTCAGCGGAATCTTTTTCTCTATCACAGGAATTCCATGCTCCAGCCCCAAATCATAGGGCGGCATTTTGGCCATGTCGTCACCAGCCTCCAGCTTTTTCTGCCGATACTGCTGCACATTACGAAGATAGGTGCGCAGAATATTAGCAATAGCCATACGAGTCATGGGAGCCTGGTTTTTCGGGGCATAACACCCCTTCGGGTTGATACCCATGGCCGCTTTTAACGCCACAGGCCTTTTGACCAGGCGATGCTGTCCCGCAGATTTATAGGCGATCACCCAGCCGCACACTACATTGGCTGAACCGGGAGCTACACAGGAAGTGGTAATTCCCTGCTGAATTACCGTCTGAAATATATCGTCCTGGGGATTTATTCCATAATATGCATCCAACTCAGGAGTCAGAGGATTGGTGATCTCGTTCAAATCTGCCTGCCCGCTCTCAGCAATGCCTCCCACGTGACTATGAGCGTCCACAAAACCTGGTGTAACAAATTTGCCCATTGCATCAATTACTTCCGCTCCATTGACCGGCAAATCCGAGCCAATCTCTATAATTTTTCCATGATCCACCCGAAGATCTGCCTGAATTACGCCCTGTCCATCCATGGTGCAGAGGGTGCCATTCTGAATCACATACATTTCATCTCATCCCCTTCCCGATAAATGATCCGTCCGCCCTGATAAGTACGAACAATATGAGCCTGATAGCTTTCCAGCGGATTGCCGCTCCATATAACAATATCTGCTCTGAGTCCTTCCTGCAAAGACCCTGTAAGATGATCCACTCCCATAATCTTTGCCGGCACACTGGTAAGCATAGGCAGCACTGCGCTGCTGTCATGGAGAATCTTCATCATTTCAATGCCATTCCAGAGCATATCCTCCCTGGCCGACAGACCATTTGTATATGTACCGCTGAATGCCACCGGCACGCCTTGCTCCCACAATTTTGCAATTCCATTCCAGTCCAAAGTCATGGCATCCCGATCCAGAGGGCTTGCCGCCGTGCGGACAATAAGGGGAATCTTATTTTCCACAATCCATTCCTCGTCGCCGGTCAGGCCAAATCCATTGACCAATACCAGCTTTACTTGCGGATAATCCTTCAAAATATCCCACACCTGCCGGGCGGAAGTCTTGCTGTCGCAGGATACAAACAGCGGGAGCTGGCCGTCCAGCACCTTTTTTAAAGCCTCCAGCTTATCATCCTGCCCCGGATCTTTTGGGGTATCATTGGACGGGTCTGACTGTTTTTGGCTGTCGGCGGCTTTGCGCAGCTGCAAACTAAAATTGGCAAAGGTCCACATTCTTGTCTGGGGCGCCTGCTGCTTGCTGCCGTATGTTTTCTTCAGGTTGGGGGTGACGGAAGCCATCATCCCGCAGCCCCGTTTCAGACACATCCGATAGGGATTTATTCCATCTACACAGAACATGGCAATGGTACCCCCAAACAGATTGTTATCCGCAGGCCCTACACCACAGCTGGTCAATCCGAAGGCCCCCAGCTGCTGAGCTGTAGCCGCCCGACCATTAAAAGCATAGAACGCATCTAACTCCGGCATAATCGGATTGCTGCGCTCATCATTATCATTGGATGAGGGACGAATTTCCGTCATAGACCCATTGACTCCCCAGTTGGATAAAGGCTGAACAAAGCCAGGGAAAATCTCCATCCCCGAAGCGTCAAATATTTCTTCTCCGTCCAAAGCCGCCAGGTTCGGCCCAATTGTTTGGATCTGATCTCCATTGATGCGTAAATCCTGAGAAACCACATCACCAAGCCCATTATGGACCCGGCCATTTTTAATCAGCATATCTTCTCTCCTTCCTCTTTTGTTCTTTCCTCTTTTGTTCTTTCCTCTCTTGTTCTTCTCTCTTTTGTTTTCTCCCTCTTCTTTTGCGCCGAGATGGTACGGTGCCAATTTAGCTCGTTAAAGTAACGGGCATATATCCCACCTTTCGGAAATGGATATATGTATGTATGAATATTTTACTGCAAGCACCTATATATTGCAAGACTTGCTCTTTTTAGTCCGATATCGTTCATACAGTTTTTAGGGGAATGCCAGTGGGTTTCTCGGACGACTCTTGGGCTGCGCACTGCGCAGAAACAAATACGGTCGTCTAAATTTACAGCGATTCTGATGCCATCAGCTTTCTCAGTTTATTCCGATATAAATTGCCGTTCCCATAGTCGAAATATTGTATGGAGAATAGATAAAGATTGAACGCTATTGTATAATTGCAAATCTCCGATTTGCTTCCCAATTTGATATTCACCAGCCTTTTCTTTCTCTCTTTATCTTTTGTCAAATCCGCAATTTCAAAGATAAATCCACATTCTTCAACATCATGTTCCATTGTCAAATAATATTCCCTGTCTCCATAATGCAGTACAAACCAAATTGCTCCATTTATATATAGCAGTTCCAGATACAAGTCGATTATTTTTACAGCGCTCCAAACTATCTCATAGTACGCATTTAAATCCGCTATCTCCGGCGTTTTATATTCATGCTCCATCTTATTTCTCATCCAGTTCAGCTTATTAATCGATTGAATTGGAAACATTCCTATATCAGCCAAAAAACGAGTTTTTTTCTCAAATCCCAAATTATTTTTGTCAAGAATTCTTTTCATGTTTATACTTTCAAAAAACATGTCCATTTCACAGTCCAGCGCCCGTTTTAAATTGGAAACGGCATTGACAATCCCCTCTTTTGTTCCAGCTTTCATTGCGCTTCCTGCAAAATCCAGAAATTCCTCCGGAGATATGTCATATATGGGAATACTAATATCGGAGCCACGGCTTGCATCACAGTCTATAGCATCCGCCTGCAAAATAAGTTGAATTACATCTTCTATATTTTATATTTTCTTTTTTTAAAATATCTTCCATATCCATTCCATATTTATCCTCGTTCACTTTCACTCACCCAGACATGATTTTTTTGCCTCTGTTTCTCCGGATATAGATCGATTACCATTTCCACCTCATCTTCAACAATCAGCAGTTCACCTTTTCCAGCGTCAGCCGGAAGCAAAGGTATAACACATTAGACGTTCCTGCGAAAAATCGTGTGCCAGCAGAGATGCTTCTCGCCCCTATTGGAAGCCCAGAGCCGAGGGGCTGCGCCCCTTTTGGACACCCCTTGTTTTCGTCACCTATGAATATGAAAACCTGCACTGCTTGTATATTTCACAGACTCTGAAAACACAACTCTCCCACTGACCTCATCCCATGATGGGCAAAGTCAGTGGGATTATC
>CALWLM010000054.1 GCA_944381515.1 uncultured Lachnospiraceae bacterium
TTTTCCAGGTTCGCATTGAGCTTGGCCGCCTTGCGGAACACGAAATAACCGGCAATGATCAGCACAGAAATCATCGCCACGCCCAGCTGCATGTGGCCGGTAGCCTGGGTCACAACGGATACCAGACCGGTGCCCATAAAGGACGCTCCCTTACCGCAGATATCCAGCAGTCCGAAGAACTCTCCTGCCTTCTCCGGCGGAATAATCTGGGCAAAATAGGAGCGGGACAGAGCCTGGATGCCGCCCTGGAAAATACCCACACAGACGGCCAAAAGCCAGAATTCCCAGGCCTTATCAAGCTGAATGGCAAACAGCGCAATGGCCGCATAGGCCAGAATGCAGATGCGGATCAGCTTGGAGTTTTTGTACTTGCCCGCCAGCTTTCCAAAGATCAGAGCAAAGGGGAAGGCCACAAACTGCGTCAGGAGCAGGGCAAGAAGAAGCATGGTGCTGTCCAGTCCCAGAGCCTCGCCGTAGGCCGTTGCCATCTCAATGATCGTATATACGCCGTCGATATAGAGGAAGAAGGCGATCAGGAAGACGAACAGCCCTTTATGATGGCTGATATCCCGCAGGCTATGACCCAGTCTGCTGAAGGATTCCCTCACAGCATTTTTCTTCTTCTCCACAAAATGAACCTGCTTGTAATTCTTAAGCAGCGGAATCGTCATCCCCAGCCACCAGACGGCTGTCAGGAAAAAGGCGATAGCCATGGCCGTAGTCATGGACATCCCAAAGCTCTCCGCATTGAGCACCAGCACCAGACTGATGATAAAGGGGATTACGCTGCCGATGTATCCCCATGCATAGCCCTGAGAGGAAACGTTGTCCATCCGCTCCGGCGTCGTCACATCGGTAAGCATGGAATCATAGAATACCAGGCTCGCATTATAACCCACCTTGGCGATCACAAAGAGGATCAGAAAAGCCAGCCAGTAAGTGGGAACAGATAACGCTGCGCAGCCAATAACGCCAATCATCAAAAACGCCGTAAAAATCGGCTTCTTGTATCCGCCGGTATCAGCCAGGGTGCCAAACACCGGCCCCAGGCAGGCTACAATCAGCGTGGATATGGACGCCGCATAGCCCCAGTAAGCCAGATAATCCGCGGAAGACACCCCGCCGCTCTCGGCCAGGGAATTAAAATAAATGGGAAGCAGGGTTGATATCAGCAGCGTAAACGCTGAATTTCCCACGTCATACAAAATCCATTGTTTTTCCAGACGTGTTAATTTATTTTTCTCTTTCATGTTTCCTCCAAAAAACCGCGGCCATGCGCCGCCTTAATCCGGGCCGGCGAAAGCCCACGTTTCTTTTTATCATTCCTTTGTAAACCTGCTCTCCCCTCTTATGTTAAATCCATGTAAAATTTCGCAGGTATGACAAAGCTTACTCGTAATTGCGCTCAAAGCGGGCCGACAGAGGTTCTCCGCTGTCGATGGCCTGATAATATTTATAGATCATCGTCACCGTAGGCTGAATGGCCGCCTTGTACCGGGCAAAAAGCTCCCGGTTGATGGGACGGCAGGCCTCGTTGGGCTTAAGTCCCATGACAATGCCGCCGTAGTTATCGTACTGTCTGGCCGCCTTCATAACGCCGGTAATCACCGCTTCCTTTTTCTTGCCGTCCACATGCAGAAGATTTTTGGTCCGCCGCATAGATTTCAGACACTGGCGTACCTGATGAGGCGACAGCCCCTCATAGAATTCACTCATGACCCAGGCGACGCCCTCATCGGTGGGAATCACGCTAGCCACCCGAAACTCCGTAGGGTTCTGTTTGGCGCGGTGCAGAAGACTCCGGTCAAATTCCGTCTCGATCTCATTGTGGCTGATTCCGGTATCCTCCACCATCTCCTCCACAAAGCCATGGCACTCGCTGTCCAGCATAAAATGGCAGATCATTCCCAGAATGTAAGCACAGTGAGGCGTATCCTTGCCCCGGTCCGCGATGATCTCTCTGGCCCGCTCAAAAAAGCCTGTGGCCGCCTCCTCGTGAAGACGGGTTCCGTACTCCCGAATGGGATTCTTTTTCAGCGGGTGATAAAAGAACAGGAAGTCCGGCCCCTGCAGGCCAACGCGAAAATATTCCTGATATTTGTGGACCATCCAGTGAATATCCCCCTCCAGCTCCTTGTAGACAATTCTTCCAAATGTATCATGCGCGTAAATAGCAGGCATAGGGCACCTCCTTGCATTAAGCCTTACTGAAAGTATCTGACGCCGGACTCGAAAATCTTCATGTCCTGCTCTCCATAGATGTTGATGGCTACGCCGTCGCCGCGGCGCTCGCTGTGAGCCATCTTGCCAAGTATCCTTCCGTCGGGACTGGTAATTCCCTCGATAGCGGCAAAGGAGCCGTTGACATTCCACTCCTCATCCATCGTAAGATTACCGTCCACATCCACATACTGCGTGGCGATCTGGCCGTTTGCCGCCAGGCGGGAAAGCCAGGCAGAATCCGCCACAAACCGTCCCTCTCCGTGGGAGGCGGGATTACAGTAGACGCCGCCCAGTTCAGCCCCCATAAGCCAGGGCGACAGGTTGGAAACTACCTTTGTATATACCATTTTTGACACATGACGGCCAATCGTATTCATAGTAAGCGTGGGAGAATCTTCCTTCTGTTCGCAGATTCTGCCGTAGGGCACCAGGCCCAGTTTGATTAACGCCTGAAAACCATTGCAGATGCCCAGCATCAGGCCATCCCGGTCGTGCAGCAGCCGCTCCACCGCTTCGGCAATCATTTCGTTGCGAAATACCGTTGCAAAAAACTTGGCGCTGCCCTCCGGCTCATCGCCGGCTGAAAAACCTCCGGGGAACATAATAATCTGAGATCTGCCGATCTCTTCGGCATATTCCCGCACCGACTCTTCTATATCAGAGGCCGTCAGGTTGCGGAAGACCTTTGTAACCACCGAAGCTCCCGCTCTCTCAAAGGCCCTGGCGCTGTCGTATTCACAGTTGGTGCCAGGAAATACCGGGATAAAGACCTGAGGCTTTGCCGTCTTATGGCTGCACACCAGGATATCCCCGGCCTGATACAGACCCTCATGTGCCTCTCCTCTGGCCGCTCCGGACTGTGTGGGGAAGACCTTCTCCAACGGCGCCTTCCAGGCGGCAAGCATCTCATCCAGAGGCAATTTCATTCCGCCGCAGCTGACGACAGCCTCCTGCGTCACCCTGCCGATCTCGATATGAGGCAGATCAATAACCGCATCCGCCGCTGCTTCCGCCACAATATTGCCCCAGCCGGGAGCAAACAGATAAGGAACCGCTTCCTCCGTAAGAGACACGCCCATGTGATTGCCAAAGGCCATCTTGCTGATGCTCTCGCTGATGCCTCTCCCCTCACAGGCATAGGCCGACAGAATATGCCCCGCTCCGATCTCCCGCCGGATTCCGTCGTAAATATCCATAGCCTTGCCGATCACCGGCACATCATACGCATCCCGCGGAATTGCAAAGAGCACCAGACGGCTCCCCGCCTTCTTGAGCTCCGGAGTGATGATATCCTTCTCCCTGGCCACGTCCACCGCAAAGGACACCAGAGTGGGCGGCACATTCAGCTCATTAAAGCTGCCGGACATACTGTCCTTGCCGCCGATGCTGGCCAGTCCCAGCTCCATCTGCGCCCTGAAGGCTCCAAGCAGCGCCTGAAAAGGCTCGCCCCAGCGGCGGGAATCCTCCGTCATCCGCTTGAAATACTCCTGGAAGGTGAAATGAATCCCCCGCATATCGCCGCCGGCAGCCACAATCTTGGCCACCGAAGAAAGTACCGCATAGATCGCGCCGTGATAAGGGCTCCAGGAAGAGAGGTAAGGGTCAAAGCCATAGCTCATCATTGTAACGGTATCGCATTTTCCCTCCGCCACAGGCAGCTTCGCCACCATGGCCTGAGTCTCCGTCAGCTGATAGCGTCCGCCGTAAGGCATCAGGACGCTGCCCGCTCCGATGGAACCGTCGAACATCTCCACCAGTCCCTTCTGAGAGCAGACATTCAGATCTCCCAGATTTTCAAGCCAGGCCTTCTTAAGCTCCTCGCCGGACAATTCTCTCTGCTCCTGCCGGAAGGGATTTCCCTCCTGATTGGGCACCACCACGGTCACATCCGTTTCCTGATGAGCGCCGTTGGTATCTAAAAAGGCACGGCTTATATCCACCACCGGCTTGCCTCTCCAATTCAGCACAAGCCTGGGCTCCTCGGTCACCACAGCCACCGGCGTGGCCTCCAGATTCTCCTCCGCCGCATAGGCCAAAAAGGCGTCCACATCGGCGGGGCTCACCACCACGGCCATTCTCTCCTGGGACTCGGAGATGGCGATCTCCGTCCCGTCCAGACCGGCATATTTCTTGGGTACCTTGTCCAGATCCACCCGAAGGCCGTCTGCCAGCTCTCCGATGGCCACGGACACGCCGCCCGCGCCAAAGTCGTTGCATTTTTTGATCAGGCGGCTGACCTCCTCCCGGCGAAACAGTCTCTGCAGCTTGCGCTCGGTGGGCGCATTACCCTTCTGCACCTCGGCGCCGCAGGTCTCGATAGAGGCCTCGGTGTGCACCTTGGAAGACCCGGTGGCTCCGCCCAGGCCGTCGCGGCCGGTGCGTCCGCCCAGCAAAACGATCACATCGCCGGGGTCAGAGGTCTCTCGAATCACCGCCCGCCTGGGAGCCGCTCCCATGACCGCGCCGATCTCCATCCTCTTGGCCACATAGCCGGGATGATATATTTCTTTTACATAGCCGGTGGCCAGACCGATCTGATTGCCATAGGAACTATATCCCTTAGCCGCGCCGGTGACCAGCTTCTTCTGCGGAAGCTTGCCCTTCAAAGTGGCGGACACAGGCACCGTAGGATCGGCTGCGCCGGTAATGCGCATGGCCTGATACACATAGGTGCGGCCGGACAGGGGGTCGCGGATGGCTCCGCCCAGGCAGGTAGCCGCGCCGCCGAAGGGCTCGATCTCCGTAGGATGGTTATGGGTCTCGTTCTTGAAATTGACCAGCCATTCCTCGGTCCTGCCGTCTACCTCCACAGGCACTACGATACTGCATGCGTTGATCTCATCGGATTCCTCCTGATCGGTGAGCCTGCCCTCCTTTTTCAGCTTGCGCATGGCAATAAGGGCCAGATCCATCAGACTCACATACTTGTCCGGCCGGCCTGCAAAAATTTCCTCCCGGGTCTTTATATAATCCTGATAGGTATCCTCAATGGGCGCGCGGTAATCGCCGTCGGTAAAGGTTACGTTCTTCAGTTCCGTCTGGAAGGTGGTATGGCGGCAATGGTCGGACCAGTAGGTATCCAGCACGCGAATCTCCGTCACCGTGGGATTTCGCTTCTCTTCATTTTCAAAATAATTGCGGATATGAAGAAAATCGCGGAAGGTCATCGCCAGCCCCAGACTGTCATAGAGGCTGCGCAATCCTGCTTCATCCATGGCGATAAAACCGTCAAAAATCTTTACATCGGCAGGCTCCGGATACTCCGACACCAGCGTCTCAGGCAGCAGCGCAGACGCCTCCCGGGAATCCACCGGGTTGATGCACAACGCCTTGATGGATGCAAACTGCTCGTCGCTTATCTCACCGCAGATCACATAGGCGGTGGCTGTGCGAATCACCGGCTCCTCCCCCGGCGACAGCAGCCGCACGCACTGCTCGGCAGAATCCGCCCTCTGGTCAAACTGGCCGGGCAGATACTCCACAGCAAATACCCGCGCCCCCTCCTCCAGCGGAAAGGCGTTCTCATAGACCTGGTCCACCGGCGGCTCGGAAAAGATGGTATTCTTCGCCTTTTCGTAGGTCTCCTCCGACAGATTTTCCATATCATAGCGGATCAGTACGCGCACGCTTTCCACCGTGCTGATCTCCAAATAGTCCCGAATCTCTTCCAACAGCTCCTTTGCCCTCACGGCATAGGGAGTCCGCTTTTCCACATAGATTCTCTTAACGCTCATCCTTTTCCTCCATCGCCTGCTTGGTGATGCCTGCTGATGCAGGCATGTCTGTCTTTTTGTAACTTCTGCAGCTTCTTTAAATTCGATTTGAACCTCTATGCTTTTGCGGCTTTCCGCGCTGATCCCACGCACTTATCCCGCATACATATCTTAGCCTTCATACATATTCATAGCATCCAGGGACATCTTTACCAGAGCCTCCACCTTATCCTGGCTGATGTGAAGGTAGGCGGCCAGCTCCTCGGCCGTGGCCTCCCGTTCAAGCTCCTCGGCCAGCTCCTCCGTGGCCTTCATCAGCGCATTGGCGTCCTGCGCCAGATGGCGTCCCACATCGTCGGCCCCGGTCTGCTCCCGAATGGCCTCCACCATTGCGGCTTCTATTTCCTCCAGCAAATGGAGGCGGAAGTTCTTCTGCCGGTCATAGGTCTCCATGGCCATCACCAGAGCCATGTTGCCCTCCTGGACCAGATCCGCCGCCAGAACGCCCTGATCCAGATATTCTTCGCTCATCCGAATAACCCGGGCCAGATTGCCCTCAATCAGCCGTTCCTTCGCCTCCTGGTCTCCGGAAAGCATGGCTTCCACCAAAGCTTCCTCCTCCTCTTCCCGGTAGGCGCGAAGGCTTTTGAGCTCCTCCAGATACATCTGGTAGTAGGCCGATTCCCTGCCGTTTTTGGCCGCCCGCTGCCCGGAACCATCCTTGGATTTATCAGCGCCGGCTTCATCGGCTTCATCAGCATCCTCAAACAATTCCAGACTTTTCTTTGGCGTTGCAAAGTCCTGAATCTTCACCTTTTTGGACTCCAGATAAGCGCAGATCAGATCAAACTGCTCTTCGTTCAGGCCGATATCTTTACAGGCGTCCCTGACCTGATCTCTGGTAAGCGCTCCGTCAGAAGCCGCCGCCAGGTCAAGAAGCGCCTCCAGCGCCTCTGTTAATTTTCTCTGTTCATCCATTTCAATCACTCCTCATTCCTTCTATCTGGTAATATAACACAAACGGCGGCAAATGAACAGCAAAAAAAGAATCCTGGCAGGCAGGATTCTTTTTTCACATACTTTATTGTTCATTACAGCGCGATAACAATTCCGCCGTCTCCTGCATAAAGGCTGCTGACGCCGGCGGCAGGCGCCACGTAAACATCCTTGAAGGACAAACGGCTGCAAATCTGTTCCTTCACGCTCTTGGCCCGTTCCGGGCAGTTGCAGTGAACGATTCCCAGGATTCTCTCCTTCGTATTCAGCCCGTTTTTGATGGCGTCCTGAACAACCGTATCGCACAGTTTATTGAGGGCCTTGGTGATGCCTCTGGCCTGATCCAGCTTGATGATTACGCCGTGATCCGCCCCCATCACCGGCTTGATGTTAAGGGCAGAAGCAAGGATAGCCGTCAGACCGGTCAGTCTCCCGTTCTTGCGCAGGAAATCCAGCGTCTCCAGCACGAAATATGTGTTCATATGGTCGCGGAAATCGCCCACCTGCTCAACAATCTCCTCAAAGGAAGCGCCGGCCTCGGCCATTTCCTGAATCTTAAAGGCAATCAGCGCCTCGCCGCAGCAGGCCGAATCGGAACTGAACACATGAATCTTCTTCTGGCTGTCCGGATGCTCCTCATAGTACAGGTTGCGGGCCAGAACAGCGCTGTTGTAGGTGCCGCTCAGATGCTGAGACAGGGTCACCACAAAGACCATGTCTTCCTCTCCCTCATAAACGGCCATAAAATCCTCCGGCGAGGGACAGGCCGATTTCTGCACCGCCTTGCTCTCCCGTACCAGCTGAAGAAAATGGGCCTGGTCGAAAGTTTCGTCATCCCGAATGTACGTGTCATCCACCTGCAAAGTCAGCGGTACCAGACGATAATGGGGGTCCTCCTTATATTGCTGCGTCAGATCGCAGCAGCTGTCACCAATAATTCTGTAGCTCATCGTACTATCTCCTCACAATAACTGATATTAAAAACCTGCGCATTTCTCTTTCAAAGCTTTTTATGTCTCCCTGCGCGCTTTATTATGTGGTTTTCATTACTACATATAATAACATAGTATGATGAACTTGAAAAGCCCTTTTACAAAACTTTCACCGGCCTTTCACCTAAAAACGTATTGCTTTTGCATCGCAAAACGTATTGCGTGCAATGCAGACCCTTATCCTCTGGCTCTCTCCAGGGCGTAGAGGGCAGCTCCGGTAGCTCCCACGATCTCAGGCTCCGGACAGATATAGAGCTTCGCCCCGATCTTTTCTTCCACAGCGCGGACTACGCCAGGATTTTTCGCCACGCCTCCGGTCATCATAAAGTCGGGCTCCAGTCCCACCCGGCGAAGCAGAGAGTAGGCCTTGCCGGCGATAGCATGACAGACGCCGTTGGCAATATCAGCCTTCTCCTTATTGTTTGCGATCAGAGAAATCACCTCTGACTCGGCAAAAACAGAGCACATGCTGGTAATCTCAATCTTCTCCGTGGAAGTCAGAGCAATGGCTCCCAACTCTGCGATATCGATCTCCAGAGTACGGGCGATCATCTCCAGGAAACGGCCGGTTCCCGCCGCGCACTTATCGTTCATGACAAAATCCTTGACCTCTCCCTCCTCGTTCAGGTGAATGGCCTTGCTGTCCTGCCCGCCGATATCCAGGATTGTACGGATATTGGGATTAAAATAGTGAGCGCCCTTGCCATGGCAGCTGATTTCCGTCACATTTTCATCGGCAAAGGAAATGCTGACCCGGCCATAGCCTGTGGACACAATCAGAGCCAGATCCTCCTTCTTAAGCCCCGCCTTTAAAAGCAAATCCTCCAGCGCCTTTGCCGCGCTTTCTCCCGATTTGGCCCCGGTACGCACCACGGAAAAAGCAACAATCTCCTTTATTTCATTCATAATCACCGCGTTGGTCGAAGTAGACCCGCTGTCGATTCCCATTACATACATTTTCTCTGCCCCTTTCATCTGTCTGTCTGACTTTTGCTGCTTTGCTGCTCCATCCCGGTCCGAACCCAAGGATTCCAAAAATGCCTGGATACGGGTCAGGATCTGCCCCTCGCTCTGCTTTGTGTAGTCCGTCTCCAGAAGAAGCATCGGCTTCTTCATCCAGTTTTTCAGCCAGGCGTATTCATAGGCGTAATTGTCGCAAAACTGCACCGTATGGTAGATGATGCCGTCCACGCTGTCGGCATAGCGGCGGATCAGCTCGTCCCGGCCGGAGGCCTGCTCCATTCGCATGCAGGGAAACTGGCTCAGGAGTCCTCTGACATAACCGGTCATCACCGCCTCCGGCTCATACAGCAGCTTTCTGCCCAGACCAGTACAGGTCAGATCGAAGGCTGCGCCCGCTCCCTGGCTCTCCAGAATCCTGTGAATCTCCTCATTGGCTCTGGCTCCCAATATTCCGATATTCAATCTGCCCGATGCAACGGCCAGCTGCTCTTCTTCATCCCGCTCCCGCAGAAGCTTTGCAAAAGCCTCCTCGTCGAATGTCTTGCCCGAATACTCCTCATAGGCCCGGATCATATCCCGGATTCTCCGCTCATAAAGGGCGATGCCCGCCTCCTTGGTAATCCGGGGCGTGTCCAGCATATAAATAAACTTATCCGGAAATTCCTCTTTCAATACGTCGTACAGCCGCCGGATGCTGTCACAGCAGGTCGTCAGCACAATCCCATCGTAATCAGACTGCATGACCTCCTCCAGCACGCCCTTGGCGAAGCTGCAGATATTGGGGTGCATCCGCATATCCGCCTGGGTGAAATTGGTCACCTGCGGCTCAATTCTTTTTATCGTCTCCCCCATGGACTCAAAAATCTCCACCGGGGCATATTTACAGATGTAACCTAGCATACCTTTTCCTCCTGCTCTTCCTGTCTTTTCGCATCGCTCTGTCCATCACGATACTGTCTGGCCTGTCCTCTCTGCGAATCTTTGTCCAGAGTGTCCAGCATCTCCAGAAACGCCTCCAGACGAGTCTTGATCTGCCCGTCGTGGCTGTTGCGCTTGTCAATACCGTCTCCATCCAAAATCAGCATGGGAATATTCTTTTTCTGCAGCTCTTCCTTTAAAAGAAGGCTGCCTCCTGCGGACTGCTTGCATCCCCAGTGGCAAAACTGGATCACCGCATCCGGATGCAGATGCTCGGCCAGTCCCCCTACGATTTCCGCCTTGTGGGCATAGGAGCCGTTGTACATATTGCGGATAATCTTTTTGGCCAGAGCGGTAAAGGGGTCCTTTACATCCAGCATCTCCACGGAATCCAGAATGATATCGCTGGCAATAATCTGGTATTTATCATTTTCGTTGAAATAATGCTGCAGGCTCTCCTGATAGAAGGGAAGCAGATGTACCCACAGGATCTTCTTTCCCTCAAAAGGAGGGTAATTTTTAATATCCTCCACCAGGAAGCGAACCAGCTCCAGAAATTCGGGGGTACCGATCATCAGATGCATTCCCATCATCAGATACAGATGGCTGATCAGCTCGCCGGGATAATAGCGCTCGCTTTGCAGGCGGAAGAATTCCATCAAAAGCTGTCTGGTCTCGTTTTCGATCTCCAGAGACCGGCGCAGCTTCTCGATCTCGAATTTTTTGCCGAATCTCTGCTCCAGCTCGCCGACAAAGCTCTTTAACTGGTCGGCCAGATAAGCCACCGACTCGTCGTCATCCTCATAGGGCACATCCAGGAAGGTAAAAGGCACCCCTTTCTTCTTCTCCAGATAACGGAAGGTATTGAGATTGCCGTCGCAGGACAGGGAGGTGGTCACCGCATACTGCGGCACAGGTACCGTACCGCTGTCGATGGCCCCCACAAAGGTTTTGTGATAAGAGCATAATGTGGGAGCGATCCCCGTACTCTGAGCAAAATCAATGAAATAGTCTTCCAGATGATAGCCGCTTAAATAACAGGCCAGACACTCCACCGAAAGAGTCGCCAGATCAAAGCACTGCATCAGCTCGCAGGGAGCGAAAATATTACCCCACACATAGCTGTCCGGCTTTCCCAGAGAATCGGCTACCAGAGACATCATCATGGCCTCCAGCTTCTGATAGCCTTTGGCCAGGCCTCCCTTGGGCAGAACCTTCGTCCGCATCTTATTGGCCTTAAAGCCCAGCAGGATCTTGTCAAAACTCTGCTCTGGATTCTTCTGCGTCTCTTCCTTGACGTATTCGATATATTTATCCACAATCCACATAAATCTTCCTCCGTTTTTCCAGAGTTACAAAAAGTACTCGGTTGAAAACAGCATCACAGTGTAGTAATATACTACGGTTTCAAAATTTTTTCCAGCCTATCTTTCTTGTTTTTACTTTTTATGGGTTTTCTTGCGTCTGCTGAAATATTCTGCGTCTGCCGGGTTTTGTACTTGCCTTTTTCCTTTCGACATCCTATGATAGTAAACAGGTGATGAAAAATACAGACTGCCGGCCGCTTTTTTGGCGCAGCGCTTCACCTTAAGGAGGTTTTTCATGATTGCTCTTTCTTTTCCCGATATCCGGCTGACCACGGCCAAACTGTTCGTCCAGGACGATTTTGACTCCTTTCTCGTCTCAGAAATCAGTCTGACCACCCTTTGCACCTTTCAGATTGACGGCCGTATTGCCGCCGATTATTTCAATTCCGACGAATTTGCCGCCCTGCCCGATCAGGATCTCGTTTCCTGGAAGCTTCTGCGCCCTTTCCTTTATCAGCTGATTCGCGGCAATCGTCTGCCCGGACAGTTTCGCATCGTCTTCCGGCTGGCTGGCTACAATGTGGAAAAGTTTTTAAAACAGACCGGCCTTCCCTATTCTCCTGCCGATATCGGCGGGCTGTTTATGAATCTGCGCTATGCCGACAAGCGTCTTTCCTGCTATACCGGCACCTCCCTGAACGTATTTGACCTGTCCAAAAATCTGGACCGGGAGTGGGACCGGATGGTACAGAGCTTTCTCCATCAGCGGCAGATTCCCTTCGAGATGGAATAACGCGGTTTCCTTCCTGCCATAACGCTTTTTGTTCGCCTTTGTTAGCACTCACCAAAAATGAGTGCTAATTTTTTCTTGACTTTTGTTCAGCAGGGTATTACAATAGACAGGAATCCTAGAGAACCTTATTTTTTCCAAAAGGAGTGACAATATCATGGCGACAAGAACCGGAAATCTTTCCATCAACAGTGAGAATATTTTTCCTATTATTAAAAAGTGGCTGTACTCCGATCACGATATTTTCATCCGTGAGCTGGTCAGCAACGGCTGTGACGCCATCACCAAGCTGAAAAAGCTGGACGCTGTAGGCGAATATCAGCTGCCCGACGATATCAAATTTCAGATCAATGTAAAGGTAAATCCCGAGGAGAAAACCATCGCCTTCATCGACAATGGTCTGGGTATGACCGAGGAAGAGGTGGACGAATATATCAACCAGATCGCCTTCTCCGGCGCACAGGCCTTCCTGGAGCAGTACAAGGATAAGACGGGCGACGACCAGATCATCGGTCATTTTGGTCTGGGCTTTTACTCTGCTTTCATGGTGGCCGACCGCGTTACCATCGATACCCTTTCCTATAAGGAAGGCGCCGCGCCGGTGCGCTGGGAGTCTGAGGGCGGAAACGAATACACCATGGGCGACGGCGATAAGGAAGGCGTCGGCACCTGCATCACCCTGTACCTCAATGAGGACAGCGTGGAATTTTCCAACGAGTACCGCGTCCGCGAAGTCCTGGACAAATACTGCTCCTTCATGCCGGTGGAAATCTACCTCTCCAAGGAAAACGCAGAGCCCCAGTACGACACCATCGACGCCGAGGATGTACGCGAGGACGACACGGTAGTGGAGCGCTTTACGGAAGAAGCGAAGACCGAGGAGAAAGAAAACGAAGACGGTACCAAAGAGCTGGTAGAGATCAGTCCCGCCAGGGAAAAGGCCAAAATTCTGCGCCGTCCGGTGCCGGTCAACGACATTCATCCGCTGTGGACCAAGCATCCCAACGACTGCACCGACGAGGAATACAAGGAGTTCTACCGCAAGGTTTTCCGCGACTACAAAGAGCCTCTGTTCTGGATTCACCTGAACATGGACTATCCTTTCAACCTGAAGGGCATCCTGTATTTCCCCAAGATTGCCCTGGAATATGAATCCATTGAAGGCGTTATCAAGCTGTACAACAATCAGGTGTTCATCGCCGATAATATTAAAGAAGTAATCCCTGAGTTCCTGATGCTGCTGAAGGGCGTCATCGACTGCCCCGACCTGCCCCTTAACGTGTCCCGCAGCGCTCTGCAGAACGACGGCTTTGTCAAGAAGATCTCCGACTACATCACCAAGAAGGTAGCGGACAAGCTGACCGGCATGTATAAGACCGACAAGGAATCCTATGAGAAATACTGGGACGATATCAATCCCTTCATCAAGTTCGGATATATCAAGGACGAGAAATTCCGCGAAAAGATTCAGGACTACATGATTTTCAAGGATATCAACGGCAAATACCTGACCCTGCCCGAGTGCCTGGAGGATGCAAAGGAAACCCACGAGAATACCATCTACTATGTGACCGACGAAAAGGAACAGAGCCAGTATATCAATATGTTCAAGGCTCAGGGCACCAATGCGGTGATCCTGCCCAACAACATCGACTCTCCTTTCATTCAGCAGATCGAGCAGGCCAATAAGGATCTGCACTTTAAGCGCATCGACGCCGAAAGCGACTCTTACAAGGAGGCTTTAAGCGATGAGGAGAAGGAGGCCATGAAGGCCGATGAGGAGACCCTAACCGAGACCTTCCGCAAGGCCCTGGGCAATGACAATCTGGAGGTAAAGGCTGAAAAGCTCAAAGACGAAAGCGTTGCCTCCATGATCACCCTGTCCGAGGACAGCCGCCGGATGCAGGAGATGTTCAGGATGTACGGCATGGGCGGCGATATGTCCATGTTCGGGGATGAAGGACAGACCCTGATCCTCAACATCAATCATCCGCTGGTAAAGACCGTGCTGGAAAATAAGGACGGCGAGCTGACCCCCTCCATCTGCGAGCAGCTCTACGATCTGGCCCTTCTGTCCCACGGCTCTCTGTCGCCGGAGCGGATGACCGCCTTTATCAAGAGAAGCAACGAGCTGATGATGAAGCTGGCAAAATAAAAAGTCCACCGAAAACGGCAGACAATAAAACCGCAAAATCCGCCCCTGCTGCGAGGGCTTGTCCCCGCGGCGGGGGCAGACTTTTTACTCATTAAGCTTTCTTCACCGCCATTGCATGGCATGAAACTTCATCCTCATAGGCCGTTCCAAAACTGGTAATCTCATCCCGATACCAGATCTGAACCGAATCCCCTGTTTCCAGGTCAGCAAAAGGGTCCGGATAAAGCAAATAATCCTCATAATCCATAAAAATCCACCATGCCTCTTCCTCTCCGTCCGAATTTTCAAAGGAAATCTTAAAATGGTGGTCTTTCTTTTCAGCAACCGTTCCGGTAACCGATGCAATTCCATCCGATATAAATTCTACTGTTAATCCAGCCCTTGCCTCCGCATTGCGGTCCAATGTAAGAACGATGGCTGAATCCTCTCCCATCCACACCATACGCCCGGAATAACGGTTTTTATAATCTTCCGGAGCGCTGCCTCTCGAACCATAGGCGAAAAACTCTCCATACTCTTCCTGAAAGGCAGAAATCAACGCCGGCATTTCCTCCTGAAAATCCGCGTCCTCCTCATAAACTGCCCGAATATAAAATCCCGTCCCATCTGACTTAA
>CALWLM010000055.1 GCA_944381515.1 uncultured Lachnospiraceae bacterium
AATTAAAGTTTGTCTGGTCCGAATAAACTCTTGGCTTATTCTTTCCGTTTTTACCTTTTTAGGTTTTGTTCCAAAAATTCTTTAAAGAACTTTCGGGGTTGGAATATACTGTTTTGTTGTCAAGGTGCTTGGCTCTCATCTTGAGAACCGACGGAGAAGAAGGGATTTGAACCCTTGCGCCGCTGTTAACGACCTACTCCCTTTCCAGGGGAGCCCCTTCGGCCAGCTTGGGTACTTCTCCAGGTTCGCCGGTTAGCGATATATATTTTTCAGGAATTGAGGTTCCGACGGAGAGAGCGGGATTCGAACCCGCGGCCCCTTTCGGAGTCACTGGTTTTCAAGACCAGCTCCTTAAACCACTCGGACACCTCTCCAGTGCTTCGTTCGTTACGCCTCTTGCGTGACGCATCGTTTATTCTAGCACCAGCTTTCTCATCTGTCAACAACTTTTTTTAATTTTCTTCGATTTTTTTCAGGATGCTCTCGGCAAGGATAATATCGTCGATTGTCGTGATCTTGATATTCAGATAATCGCCGAACACCAGCTTCACTTTTGCGTCGCCATAGGTCTCTACCACCATCGCGTCGTCGGTGATGGCCCGTCTTGCCTGACCATCGGAGAGCATACGTTCGTAGGCCCGATAAATCAGATCATAATCAAAGGCCTGCGGCGTCTGCACAATCCACATGTTCTTGCGCGGAGGAGTCTTGGACGCATATTCCTTTTCATCTACGATCTTAATCGTATCCTTGGCCGGCATTCCCACCACCACAGCTTTGTACTGCATCGCGCCTTCAATGGCTCTCTCGATAACCTCGCTGTTGATCATGGGTCTGGCCGCGTCGTGGATCAGCACATAATCGCTTCCCTGACAGGCCTTTAATCCGGCAAAGGTGGAATCATAGCGTTCTCTGCCTCCAGGCACAATCGCTCTCACCTTATCAAATCCATATTTGTCTACTATCGTTTCTTTTACCAGTTCCTGTTCCTTTTCGCCTGTTACAATAATGATGTCGTCCACTGCGCTGTCGGAAAATGCCTTCAATGAATAGTACAGGACAGGTTTTCCATGGATGATCATATACTGTTTCTGAACATTGCTGTTCATGCGCTGACTTTTGCCTGCGGCCAGTATGATCGCAGTAATCTTGGCTTTCATCCTATCTTTCTCCCAGCTTCAGGTTTGGCACGGCGTTTAAATCCCAGCCGGCTCTGGCTCCTTTTTTATATTCATAATACGCAGCCACGCCAATCATGGCTGCATTGTCGGTGCAAAAGACCGGCGAGGGATAGTATACACGATATCCCTGCAATGCGCAAGCACTTTTCAATTTTTCTCGCAAAGCGGAATTGGCGGCCACGCCTCCGGCCAGCACCACCTTATCCACGCCATACGCTCTGGCCGCTTCCACGGCGTGAGAAACCAGCACCTCTACCACCGCATTTTGGAAAGAGGCCGCCACATCGGCCTGGCACACCTTTTCTCCGGTCATCTGCGCATGGTTGAGGTAATTGAGCACGGCAGATTTCAGTCCGCTGAAGCTGAAATCATAGGGACTGCCGTCAATATGCGCCCGCGGAAATTCAATGGCATGGGGATTGCCCTCTCTGGCCGCCCGGTCAACCTTTGGCCCGCCGGGATACCCCAGTCCAATGGCTCTGGCCACCTTGTCAAAAGCCTCTCCTGCCGCGTCGTCTCTGGTACGGCCGATGATATCAAATTCGCCGTAATCCTTCATCATCACCAGATGGGTATGCCCGCCGGAGACCACCAGACACAGAAAAGGCGGTTCCAGTTCCTGGTGCTCAATAAAATTGGCGCAGATATGCCCCTCAATATGGTGCACCCCTATTAAAGGAAGCTTTCTGGCCCAGGCAATAGCCTTTGCTTCCGCCACTCCAACCAAAAGAGCTCCTACCAACCCCGGTCCATAGGTCACTCCCACCGCCGTTATATCATCCAGGGTCACGCCGGCATCCGCAAGAGCGCGGCTGATCACCTGATTGATTTTCTCAATGTGTTTGCGGGAAGCCAGCTCCGGCACGACTCCTCCGAAAAGAGTATGCAGGTCGATCTGCGACGAAATCACATTGGAGAGAACCTCCCGTCCGTTTTTCACCACAGCCGCCGCCGTCTCATCGCAAGAACTTTCGATGGCCAGAATCAATGTATCCTTCGTATCCATTTTTTCCACTTTCATCCCCATTCATTCCTCATCGTCAAAGGTAAGCTCCATCGACTTGCCGTCCTTTCCCACATAGGTTCGCGCAAAGACCGCGCGGGCAGTCTCAATGTAATCCTCCGGGCGGGGCAGCGAAGGGCTGAAATGCGTCAGCCACAGCTGTTTGCAGTCCGCTTCCTTTGCCAGTCTGGCCGCCTCATAGAAGGTCATATGCTTGTGCTCTCTGGCCTTGGCTTCTTTATCCTTTTCCCCGTACATTCCTTCGCAGACGAAAAGATCTGCTCCGGAGGCCATCTGAGCTATCACGGGAACCGGACGGGTATCGGTGCAGTAAGTCACCTTGAGTCCTCGTCTGGGCGGCCCCATGACCATCTCCGGATAATAGGTCACACCGTTTTCTTCTATTATATTGCCTTTCTGCAGGCGGCTCCATAGCTTGAGAGGTATGCCCGCCGCCTGAGCCTTTTCCACCTGGAATTTGCCTGCCCGCAATAATTCCACCGTATAACCATAACAGGTAATATTATGATTGACGCGAAAAGCCGTCACCCTGTAGGGCCCCAGGTCCAGACTCTGCACTTTTTCCGTAAGTTCCACAAAACGAATGGAGAAGGGCAGTTCCGGCGCAATTACTCGCAGAGAATTCACCACACGCTCCAGGCCTTTGGGCCCCACAATGGTGAGGGGCTCCGTCCGCTCCGCGTTGCCCATGGCCAGAAGAAGCCCCGGCAGGCCGCTGACATGATCGGCATGATAATGCGTCAGGCACAGCGTATCAATGGGCTTAAAGCTCCATCCCTTTTCCTTGATGGCAATCTGCGTTCCCTCTCCGCAGTCGATCAGCAGACTGCTCCCCTCACAGCGAAACATCATTGAGGTCAGCCACCGGTACGGCAGCGGCATCATGCCGCCGGTTCCCAATAAACACACATCCAACATTTTTACTTATTCCCGCTTTCTCAGCAAAGGTTCACGCCTGACCCTCTTTTCTATAAGGCCAAAAGCTCCGTCTCCTCTTCAATCTGCGGCGGCAGAGCCAAAAGGCCAGTCAATCGGTCATAGCAGTTCTCACATAGAACTATCCTGTGATTCTGCGTATCTTTGCGGGAAAAATATCCCCACTTCTTGCGCAGATCTGCAAAATCCTCGCGGTAAATTCCATTTTTTTGAAGCAGCGTTCTGCCGCATCCGTTGCATACAAGAGCCTCAGACATTTCTTTATTGCGCATAATATCCTCCTCTTTGCCGAATTTCCTCGTTCCTCAGAGATGCTTGGACATTATACTATATTCTTCTGCTCTGTAACTATGGGAATTTTTGTTACCTTCTTGTTGTTACCTTCTTGGTTCTCTTCTTCGTTGTCTTCTTTGTTGCCTTCAAAGGATTTTTTCCAGGATTACAGCGTCTTCCTTTGGATTTTGATAGTAGTTTTTGCGCGTTCCCAGGCAGACAAACGCATTTTTCTCATACAGGGCTCTGGCCGGCCTGTTGCCCGCCCGCACTTCCAGAAAGAAACGGCTGATTCCCTTCTCCATGCCCAGATGGAGAAAGCTCTCCAGCAAGGCCTGCCCATACCCCTCTCTCCTCAGAGATGAGGCCACGGCAATTCGGTGAATCTCTCCTTCATCCATGACAAACTGACCGCAGATGTAGCCGGCCAGGACGGGCTCCTCCCGCTCCCCCGGCAAGGTCAGCACCAGACCGCAGAAGCTCTTTTGTTCCAGACTCTGCTCCCACAGACGCAGGCTCCAGGCATCGGTAAAGGTCTGGGCCTCCAGCGCAGCCGCCTGGGCCAAATCCTGCCTCGTCATCATACGGATGCAATATTCTCTGTCTCCGCCGCCCATCCCTTTCCTCTCTTTCCGCCGCGCGCCCTGCGCCCTTCCGGCCGAATCCTGCCCGCAGCGCTTTCGTTGTACCATTATACGGAATTTAAAAAGAAAAAGCAACCGGAAAGCGGCAGCATTTCCGGCTCTTATTCCTTTACGTTCGGCTGCTCTTTGCTGCTTCCCGGTTATCATAGCACAGGCATCATCGTCTTGCAATATTTTTTTATCGTTTTTCATGAAATCGTAAGAAACGAGGCCCGGTCCTTTTCAGGCTTTTCCCAGTATATGCCGCACCTGCCGCTCTGGTAGAGCTGTACGTTTTCCCGTCCGGGGCCGGTCAGGCCTGCGGGTTTGCCGGAAATGCTTCCATCCAAGATGCCATCCGTACAGCTAATCAGATCTGCAAGAATCTCCGGCCCCACCGGACAAAGGTTGTGACAGGGGTATACCGTGCAGAATCTGCCGTCTGCCGCCATCTGCTTCAGCCTGCAAAGAGTCTCCCGGTAGCGCTTCGTATCCCGGTACAGTCCAAAAAGATAAACCGGTCCCAGGGAGACCGTATCGCCCGAAAAAAGGACTTTCTCCTCTTCCTCCAGCAAAGCTATGGAGCCTGGCGTATGTCCCGGACAATCCACCACGGTCAGTCTTTTTCCGCCCAGGTCAAAGCTGTCTCCTTCTCTCACCTCATGAAACCTTACCTGCGGAAAGGACTGCAAAAGGGGCCGTTCCGCCGGATGAACGAAGGCCTCGCCAAACTGGTCCAGATTCGCCACATGATCCCGGTCACTGTGGGTGAGACACAGCGTTACCGGCAGATCGGTAATGGAGCGGATATGAGCCTGGATATCGATGGGATTTACACCGGTATCCACGCACAGAGCCCTTTTTTCTCCCACTAGAACAAAGGCCCGCACCATCTGCTGATCGATTGCATAGATCCAATCGGATAATTTCTCAATCCTTGTCGAAAACTGCTTTGCTTTACTTTCGCTCATTTCACTCTCCCCTTTCCATTTAACCCTTTCCATTTAAATTCATCGTGGCTTCGCCCTTACGGCTTACGGCTTACAGCTTACGGCCCCCAGCCTCTACAGCGCCTCCGCTGCTTTGCCTGGGTCTGCGGCATCCGCATCGGAGCCGGAGCCGTTGTCTGTACCATCCTGCGGCGCCGTTTCTCCATTCCAGTCCGGAGGCTCGACCTCTCCCTCCGGCAAATCCTCAGGCGCGCTTCCGGTTTCCCCTTCCGGTCTTTCCATCCCGCCTGCACCGCCGGGTCCGCCTCCACGGCCGGGATTCATGCCGCCGCCAAAGCCGTTTATTCCTCCCGCCTGGCCGGAACTGTAAATCAGGCTGTCCATGGTAACCTCCGTTTCCGCGCTTCCCGTAACCAAGGTATAGCTGCCGCCCTCTTCCAGCTGCGGGCAGCTGACGATCACCGCGTCATATGCCTTGGCAGGCGTGAAGGAGACCAGCTCCTCCCCCGCCTCGTCCAGCAGACGGATTTCGCTGCCTGCCTCCTGCTGTTCAACCACAGCCAGCATAGCGCCCTGTGTCGAAGAGGTTCCAAAATTCTCAGTCATCTGGGAAGCGCCCGCCGCAATGACAACGCCTCCGGTAACCACCGCCTCCAAGCCATAATCCAGGGCAGCGTCCGCACCGCTGTCCGGTCCGGATATATACACCTCGCCGCCGGAAATGGTCAGACTTCCATTGGAATCAATGCCGTCGCCGGAAGCGTCAACGATCAGGCTGCCGCCGGAAATCTGAATATAGGCGTCGGAATCCGTATCAAAGCTATCCATACCGCCTCGTCCGCCGCCAAAGCCTCCAAAGCCGCTCTCGTCGTTTCCTCCTGCGGCATTGAGTCCGTCATCGTCAGATACCAGCTGAATCTCTCCACCGGTAATATCAATGGTCAAGCCTTCCAAGCCTTCATAGCTCTGTGTGATAAGGATCGTCCCGGCCGTCACCGTAAGGCTTCCATCGGCATGAAAGCCGTCGTCGCCGGAAGCAATCTGAAAGCTGCCGCCGCTTACTGTGACATCGGCATTGGAATGAACGCCGTCATCCACCGAATCGATGGCAAAGCTGCCGTCCGCAATATACAAAAAGCCCAGCTGCGCATCCTCGTCATTCTCCGCCTGGATTCCATCCTTCCCTGCGGAAATGACAAAGCTGCCTCCGGCAATGCGAACGCTGTCCTTACCGGACAGACCATGGCTGGCCGACTGGATCTCATAACTGCCGCTGGTAATCTTCAGATCATCCTTCGACACGACGCCGTGACCGGCCTGAGCCTCTATAGTCAGAGTCCCCGCCCCATTTAAAATCAAATCAGACTTGGAGAAAATCACACTGTCAATATTGTTGTCATCGATGGCGATGTATTCGCCTCCATTTGACAGACTGTTCTGCGTATCCGCCGCCGTGGTTACAAAAACTTTATCGGCCTCCCGGACATAGATGGCCGCCCCCGCAGCATTGGAAACCGACACTCCGTTCAGCACCAGGCGCACCGTATCATTGTCTCCGGCGTCCACCATCACCATCCCGTCATCCAGGGTCCCCGACAGGATATAGGTCCCTTCGTCCGTGATCGTAATCGTGGTACCGGATATCTCCACCGCGTCCGAATCACACCGGGCCCCGGTCCCGCTGCACACAATCTGCGCGCTTGCATCCTCGTCATATCCGATTTCAAAATCTTCGTCGTCAAACATATCGGAGAGCTGCACCACCCCGGCAGAGAGCTGCTCCTCAGGCGCCGTCTCTCCGGACGCCGCCTCTCCTGGTGCTTCACTCTCCTGGGAGGTTTCTGCCGATGCTTCGCTCTCCTGGCCGCCTCCGGTCTGGCAGCCCGCCGCAAACAGGCAGAGCGCCAGAGCCAAAGCGCCCGCCCTGTACTTAAATTTTAACACTCTTTTTAAGGATTTCACAGTCATAAATCTCTCTCCTGCATCCAATTATTTTCCCAAATTATTTTCCCGATTTTTCCCGATTTTTTCTGATGAACTCGCGGCTTTTATCCGTCACAGTTCGTATCCGCCGGTTTCCTGCCTTGACATGGTAATTTCCAGGTTGCCGTTGCGGCAGCGCAGCTTGTCGATCAGCTGCTTTTCCGTACCGCTATCCCGCAGCGTCAGGTCATAGGTCAGGCGAAAAAGACTGCCCATGTTGGTCGTCTTTACCTGCACCAGCTCCCAGGAGGAAGCGTACTCCCCAAGAAGCTCCTCGAAAACGCCGGTATAGTCCAGATCCTCCGGAATCGTTATATGAAGCGTCTTGTACAACGAGGCCTTTCTGACGGAGCCGAACCCCAGCCGGGTATAGAATATTTCCACCGCGCACAGCACCAGAACAAACAAAAAGGCATAAGCCAGGTAACCCATACCCGTAATCAGTCCGGCTCCCATAGCCAAAAACAGAATGCCGATTTCCTTTGCCGTTCCCGGCACCGAGCGAAAACGCACCAGGCTGAAGGCTCCCGCCACGGCAACGCCTGTGCCCACATTGCCGTTTACCATCATAATTACCACACAGACTACCGCCGGCAGAGTGGCCAGCGTCACCACAAAGCTCCTGGTATAGCGCGACCGGTACATATAGGCCAGAGCCAGCAAAAGACCGATAATCAGCGAGCACCCCACGCAGAGCAGAAAATCCGACACAGCGATTACGCTGGTCATATCCGTGTCAAAAATTCCCCGAAATAATGAGTCAAGCATGCAAAATATCCCCCTGCTCCTTTTCATATATCGTTGTCTGGTAGGCCGTCCCATATTTGGAAAACGACGTTTTATAGATCTGATTGCGGGTAAGCCAGTGGACCAGCCACAAAGGAATTCCTCCCGAGGTTTTGACCTCCATCAGCGTCATTTTTCTGTCGATCAGCGGCGTTCCGTAAATTCCTTCGCCAAAGGAAAAGCCTTCCCGGCGGGCCAGTATATTCTCATCAAAGGTAATCCGCAGGTCGCTTCCGTCCACAGCGCTGTAGGCATCCCGATCATAAGAGAGAAAGACGGCGGGAGAAAGATTATGATAATAGGAACAAAAATAACTGATCTCCTCCGCAATCTGGGAATGCAGCGGCAGCTTTTTCCCCCGCATCAGACACTCCACCGCCTTTTGCTGTTCCAGAATCAGCCTTCTTTTATAGACCACCGATCTGTATTTCTTTTTAAGCTCCACGAAGACCGGCTCCTCCGGTCCGCAGCTGCGATAGCTTCGCAGGCGCAGCTTCTCCTTGTATGCCGGCCGCTCGATGGAACGGCGAATCAGGCGGTAGGTATCCGTGTCAAAATAAATATTGCGGATGGTTCCGTGCGCATACCGGTCCGGCGCCATGTAAGGCTGCATGGCCTCCAGTATCTCCCGCTTCTGACGCCCCGTCAGCAAATATTTTATCTCATACCGCTCAAAAATCATCTGTTCACTCATTCAATCAGCTCCTGTAGTTTTCCGGGACGAAAAAAGCGAAGGATACGCCGCACCCGCCCATTCTATTCACAAGAGATTGTAAAATCCATAACTTAATTCAACTTAAAAACGGCTGTGAACATTTGGTGTTTTTGCCCAAAGTCTGCCAAAGTCTGCTAAAATAGGGATGATAACGATGAATGACCGCAAAGGATAATTGCCGGGCAGGCTAATAGCAGGAGGTGTTAAAATGCGGATATTACTGGCGGAGGATGAGCGTTCTCTGTCTCGAGCCATCCTGAAAATACTGGAAAAAAATAACTATTCGGCCGACGCGGCCTACGACGGGGAGCAGGCTCTGTCCTGCCTTTTAAGCGGCCGTTACGACGGAGCCATCCTGGACATCATGATGCCGAAGATGGACGGCATCACGGTTCTCAAAAACCCTGAACGCCAGCATACAGATCCGCGCCGCCCGCAACGCCGGATATTATCTGGAGGAAATCTCATGATCAAAAAGCTGCGCCGAAAGCTGATCGCCGTATCCATGCTCTCCCTCTTTCTGGTGCTGTTCGTCATTCTGGGGGCCGTCAATATCCTCAACTACCGGGAAATCGTCGAAAACGCCGATCGCACCCTCTCCATGCTTCAGGCCGGCCAGGGCACCTTCCCCGATCCCGGCGACAATCCGCCCCCCGGCGAGGGACGGCCCCGCATGTCCCCGGAGCTGCCCTACGAGTCCCGTTATTTCTCCGTCCTTCTGTCCGGCTCCGGCCGGATTATATCGGTGGATACCGGCAGAATCAGCGCCGTCAATACCTCAGAGGCCATGGAATATGCCAGCAGAGTCTGGGAAAACGGCAGCGAAAGAGGCTTTGTGACCAATTACCGCTATGTGCGCAGCGAGGAAAACGCAGGGACCCGCATTATCTTTCTCGACTGCGCCGGAGACCTCGCCACCTGCCGCTCCTTCCTGTTCTCCAGCTGCGCCATCTCTGCTCTGGGTCTTTTAGCCGCCTGGCTGCTAATCCTTCTTTTTTCCCGGCGCATTGTCCGTCCCATCACTGAAAGCTATGAAAAGCAAAAGCAGTTCGTCTCCAATGCGGGCCATGAGATCAAGACCCCCATTACCATCATCGACGCCGACACCGAGGGCAGCCAGACAAAGCGTCTGGCCTCCCTCACCTCCGACTTGATTTCACTGTCCCGGCTGGAGGAGGCGGGGAGCCGCCTGCCCAGAATCGATTTTCCCTTTTCCGACCGGACGGCGGAGACCGCTCAGTCTTTCCAGACCCTGGCCCGCACCATGGGGAAAACTCTCGATCTGTCCATCGAACCCATAATCTCTTTATGCGGCGACGAAAAGGCCCTGACCCAGCTGGTCTCCATCCTGTTAGACAACGCTCTGAAATATTCCCCCGAAGGCAGCCGGATCTCTCTGTCCTTAAAGCGCCAGGGCAAGCAGGTCCGCCTGACTGCAGCCAATCCGGCAAAGCTGCTGACTGGCGAAGACCTGAAGCATATGTTCGACCGCTTTTACCGGGGAGACAAATCCCGCAGCGAAACCCCCGGCTACGGAATCGGCCTGGCCATGGCCAGAGCCATCGCCGACGCCCATAAGGGCAGACTCACAGCCCGCCTGGAGGAGCCGGAGCTTCTTGTTATCGAAGCTGTCTTCGAGCCCGCCCGTCTGGCGCGAAAATCTTAGGGAGCCCTGTCCATTCCCTCCCATTTGTGCTATACTGAAAGAAATATCCCAAACCCCCGTCCGCCGGCGCCGGACGGCGGGGGCTTTTTACAGGCGGCGCAGAAACGAGGTAAGCATGATTTCCAGAAAAATTTTGACGGAAGTGCTGGAGAAAGCCCTCTCCACCGGGGCTGACTTCGCCGAGGTGTACGCGGAATACACCACTGAAAACAATCTCTTTATGGTGGACAACCGGCTGGATTCCATCACCGACCGCGTAATAAGCGGCGTGGGCATCCGTATTCTGAAAGGGACCCGCTGCGTATCCGGCTCCTGCACATCTTTAGAGCGGTCAGACCTGCTGGCCTGCGCCGGGCGGATTGCCGACGCGCTGGACGGTGTGCCGGAAAACCGCAGCGTCCATCTGACCGAGCGGCTCTTTGGGGATATTCACCCCATCCGCATCGTTCCTCAGACGGCTGACACCCGCACCAAAATCGACCTGCTGAAAGAGGGCTATGCCGCTGCCAGGGATTACCACGAGGATATCGCCCAGGTAACAGCCTCCCTGCTCTCCTTCGACCACCAGATCCTGGTCGCCAACAGCGACGGGCTCTATACCCAGGACCGGCAGATCCGCACCCGCATGGCAGTGAGCGCAGTCGCCAGCAAAAACGGGGAAAATCAGAACGGCTCCTGCGCGCCGGGACGGCGTATGGGACTGGAGCTCTTCGATCTCTACGCCCCGGCAGACATCGGCAGGGAGGCAGCCAGACAAGCCGTCACCATGCTGAGCGCCGGTTACATAAAGGCGGGCCGGATGCCCGTGGCCATCGAAAACGGCTTTGGCGGCGTGATTTTCCACGAGGCCTGCGGTCACTCCCTGGAGGCCTCCTGCGTCTCCATCGGCCAGTCCCAGTTCTGCGGCAAGCTGGGCCAGAAAATCGCCAACGAGAAGGTCACCGCCATCGATGACGGTACCATTCCCAATGCCTGGGGCTCCATCAATATCGACGATGAAGGCACGCCGGCCCAGCGCAAGGTGCTGATCGAAAACGGCATTTTGAAAAGCTATATGATTGACAAGCTGAACGGCCGGCGCATGGGCATGGAGGCCAACGGCTCCAGCCGCCGCCAGGGCTATCAGTGGGATACCACTTCCCGAATGACCAACACCTATATCGCTGCCGGCACAGACAAAAACGAGGACATCATAAAGTCCATCGAATACGGTCTCTACGCCAAAAAGATGGGCGGCGGTTCCGTCAACCCCGCCACCGGCAGCTTCAACTTCGCCGTCAACGAAGGCTATATTATCCGAAACGGCCAGATCTGCGAACCGGTCCGCGGCGCCAGCCTCATCGGCAAGGGCTCCGACATCATCATGGACATCGACATGGTGGGACAGAACATGGAGACGGCCCAGGGAATGTGCGGCGCCTCCAGCGGCAGCATCCCCACAGACGTGGGACAGCCGCTGATCCGCGTGTCGTCCATCACCGTAGGCGGAAGATAGGAGGAATTGCGATATGAAATACAATGAATTCAAAGAGCTGGTGACCGCCGCCGCCAAGGCACGCGGTCTGGAGGCCTATGAGCTGTACTGCACCGAATCCGAGGAGGTAGCTGCGGAGGTTCTTTATCATGAGATCAGTTCCTTCTCCACCGCCGCCCATACCGGAGCTTCCTTCCGCTGTATCCACGAGGGCAAGATCGGCAGCGCCGCCACCGAACTTTTCACAGCCCAGGAGGCGGAGCGCATCGTGGAAGCCGCCATGGAGAACGCCTATTTCACCGAAAATACGGAAAGCGCCTTTATCCATTCCTCCGGCGACACCTACGAAAATCCCGACCCTGTAATCACGCCGCAGCCCTCGGCGGCTCAGCTCGAAGAGCTGGCTCTGGCCATACAGGAAAAGGCGTATGGCTGCGACAGCCGTGTGGCGGACGGCTCTCTCTCCGAGGCCGCCTTCCTGCGAAGCAGCGTTTCTCTCTCCAATTCCAGAGGGCTGGATCTGACGCGCTCCCGCGCTTACTGCCTGGCCGCCTGCAACCCCTCGGTAAAGGAGGCGGGCGAGCTTTATGACAGTATAGAGATTAAGGCTGCCGCTTTCCAGGATCTGAATCCCCAGGACATAGCTTCCAAAGCTGTCAAAGATGCCGTCTCCACCATTGGAGCCGATACGGTAGAGAGCGGCCGCTATCATCTGATCTTCAGCGGCAAGATGACCGCCACCTTATTGTCCACCTTCTTCTCCGCCTTTTCCGGCGTAGACGCCCAGAGAGGCCTGTCCCTCTGGGGCGGCAAGGAGGGCGAGACAGTAGCCGCCCCCATGGTGACCATCACGGACAATCCCTTTTTGGAAGGCAGCATGATTCAGGTGCCTTTTGACAGCGAAGGCGTGGCCACTCGCTGCAAAAACGTGATCGAGAACGGCCGTCTGGTCACTCTCCTGCACAACCTGACCACAGCCGCCAAGGCAGGAATCTCCTCCACCGGCAACGGCTCGCGGCCGGGCTATGCCTCAGCCGTCACCGTTGCGCCCTACAATTTCTATATGGAAAAAGGCGGAGCAGGCAGCCGTGAGGATATCCTGCGCGAAGCGGGAAGCGGCATCTATATCACCCAGTTTAACGGCCTGCACGCCGGAGCCAATCCGATCACCGGCGACTTCTCCCTGTCCTCCGCCGGCTTCCTGGTGGAAAATGGGGAACTGACCCGACCGGTCAAGAACTTTACCATCTCCGGTAATTTCTACGAGCTTTTAAAATCCATCTCCTTGGTGGGCGACGATCTGGAATTCCAGACGCCTAAGGGCGACAGCTGCTTTGGCGCCCCGACCATTCTGGTGAAGGATATGCCCGTGGCCGGAAAATAAAATTATTTCGCTTCTCTGCAATCAAAAGAGGAGCCGCTGCGCCAGGCTTGCTCCCTGTCTGCTTGACGGGGGCAAGCCTGGCGGCGGCTCCTCTTATTATTGCTCTTTATACGGCAGCTGCAGCTGTCATGTCCTTGCTTATTATCCCTTATGCGGCCCGTAGGATTTGACGGTGATGCCTGCCTCCGCCTCCTGGATTTCCGCCTGCGCAGCCGAAGGGTCCGCAGCCCCTTTTTCCGTGCGCACCCGCTCTGCCTGGGAGGCCCTCAGATATTCCGGCGCAAAATCCTCCGCCTTCATTCCCTTCCCTTCCTGCAAAAGCCTGGCGCCCAAGGCGGCCACCGCGCCGGCTCTCTCCCGGTTCATAAAAGCAGGAGCTATCCGCCAGGGAACCTGTACATTCGCCTGGATATTTGCAAGCTGCACCGGGACTCCGTCGCCCAGAAATACAACCGGCTCTCCCAGCGCATTCAGCTCCTCTATAACCTGTCCCATATCCACCGCTCTGGAAGGCGCAAGGGCCCGAAATTCTCCCCCC
>CALWLM010000056.1 GCA_944381515.1 uncultured Lachnospiraceae bacterium
CCACGTCGGAGCAAAGTCCGCTTTGCTCCGACGTCTTTTTATGCCTGCGGCAAAAAAGACGTCATCCGCCCGCTCCCTTGCTCCTCCTTTCCAACTGCGACCCGCTGCGCTGGGCTCGCAGTTGGTGGGCCGCCCTGCGGGCGGCATTTTTCCCCATTAAGAAATATCGATTTTAACCGTCCCTTCCATGGCGAGTGTTCTTATGGCATTTGAAATGCTGCAAGAACACGCGTCTTTTTTTATTTTCCTCCGGCGATGGCGGATGGAGCGTATCGGGGCCGGCCGGGAGCATGGCCCGTTATGAGGCTATCGCCTCTCCGGAGGCCGTCCACGCCTATTTCACAAGCCTGCTGGAGCGTCCGATTTCTGTTATCCAGCGATTTCCCGGAGCCTGTTTTGATCGGTAAGTTCAATGGAGCCCCGGCGCAGCCGGACAGCCCCTTCCTTCTGAAAGTAACGCAGCATTCGAGTAATGACCTCCCGGTGGGAACCTAAATGATTGGCAACGGTCTCATGTGTGATGCTCAGTTCATTGCTCCCCTCAATAGCGGCCTCTTCCAGCAAAAAAGCCGCTACCCGCTGATCCATATGCTTCCACATGACCTGCTCTATCAGCCACATGACCTCGGAGAACCGGCTTGCCATCAGCTCGTTGGTATAGTTGGAGACCGGGGCGGATACCTCCATGATACTCTGGTAGATCTCTGCAGGGATTATCCAGAGTTCCGTATCTTTCTCGGCCTGGACGGTAATTTCAAACTGGACAGAGCGCATCATGCAGGAGGCCGAGAACAGGCAGAGATCCCGGTCGAACAAGCGGTAAAGGGTGACCTCCCGGCCCTCGTCTGACAGGATATAGGCCCGAAGCTGTCCGGTCTTTACCAAAAGCAGCCCGGTGCAGTCCGCCTCCCCATTGTGGAGCACGGCGCCTTTTTTTGCAGTTCGGAACATCAGATGGTTACGGATCTGTTCCTGCTCTTCCGGCCGGAGTTTGCTCCAGATCGGGAAAATCTCCGGAAAGGTCATCCTGCACGCACCACCTTTTCATATTTTTTTGAAAATTATCATTGCTGATGACCGCAGCCGGCGCGGGTACGGCCCTGTTTTTTGCCTCTTTTATTCGCGCATGGCAGTTTGAAAAAATGTTATACAGCTGCGGGAGCTTCTCGATGGAGCTTCCGATACTCCCGGGGCGTGACCAGATAGAAGCGCTTGAACTGTTTTGCAAAATTGCTGGGGCTGTCGAAGCCGCAGCGGACTGCGATGTCTGAAATGCTGTCTGTATGATTTGTAAGGAGCAGTTCCGCCCCCTGCATGATCCGGTATTTCAGCAGATATTGCATGGGAGAGGTCTGGAGCGTTTTTTGAAAACAGCGCAGGCATTCCCGTTCGCTGACATCCGCCGCTTTCGCGATCTCCGGCAGGGTAAGCTCGCCGGCGAAATTCCGGTGCACATAGTCCAGCATTTTCTTGATTCGCAAGTCGTCCTGATGCAAGAGCGGCGCTTCCCGGTCAAACTGCGATTGAAATTGCTGGCAGAGAAAGAAGCAGATCCGGGAGAGGTTTTCCCGCACCGTAAATTCAAAGCCGGCATGATCTCCGGCCAGTGCCTCAAAGGCGCAGCGGAACCAACCGGCGATGCGCTCCCGGTCATCAGGGGCAATTTGATAGCCGGTGAAGGAACTGCAGGAGATCAGCGGCTTCATATATTTTTTGGCAAATGCGGAATTGCTGTCTCCTGTAATGAGGGCCGGGCTGAACACAAGAGACCGCAGGGTCCCCTCCGGAGCCGCGGCCGCGTGGTGAAGGACGTTGGAATTGACCGCCGCCAGATCCCCTTCTCTCAGCACAATGGAGGACGCCGGCGTCCTGAGGATCATCTGCCCATCTTGAATATACACAAGCTCCATTTCCTCGTGCCAGTGCCACGGGATGCCGTCATCCGGCCGGTCCGTGTGATGGGACGCGTAGCCGGCGCAGGGAAACTCCAGGCTTCCATGGGGCTGAAGCTCCCGTGATACCCGGTTCAGGTTCAATCCGCATTCCTGCAACGCCATACCGTATCCTCCCGCTCTTCATTCTGGCGATTTAATTATATTATATGGCCAGATTTCAATTGTATCAAGTGTAATTTGGCGGTATCCTTTTAGCAGACTAATTGGGAGGATGATATTGTGTTTCATCTGTTGTTGGCTGTTATCTATTTGGCCTTTATTTGCCTCGGCCTGCCGGATTCTCTTCTGGGTTCCGCCTGGCCCGCCATGTATCAGGAGTTCTCCGTACCCGTATCCTTCGCCGGCGGGATCTCCATGATCATCTCGATAGGAACCATCATTTCCAGCCTGCACAGCGACCGGCTCACCCGCAGGTTGGGTACGGGCAAAGTGACCGCCTTCAGCGTCCTCATGACCGCCATCGCGCTCTTCGGCTTTTCCATCAGCCATTCCTACCTTGCCCTGTGCCTGTGGGCGGTCCCCTACGGTCTGGGCGCCGGAAGCGTGGACGCCTCGCTGAACAACTATGTGGCGCTCCACTACGCCAGCCGGCACATGAGCTGGCTCCACTGCATGTGGGGCGTCGGCGCCTCGCTGGGGCCCTATGTGATGGGATACGCCCTGACCGGCGGTTCCGGCTGGAACGGGGGCTACCGCGCCATTGCAATCCTCCAGTTTGCCTTGACCGCCATCCTGCTTATCAGCCTGCCTCTGTGGAAAACGGGACAAAGGCCCGGCGAAGCCGCCGCGCCTTCTCAGCGCGAGCAGTCCCTCACACTGGCCCAGATCGTCCGCATTCCCGGCGCGAAAGAGGTCATGGTGACGTTTTTCTGCTACTGTGCCCTGGAGCAGACTACCGGGCTCTGGGCGAGCAGTTACCTGGTGCTGCGTCAGAGGCTGCCGGCCGATACAGCGGCGGGATTTGCGGGTATGTTTTTTGCGGGAATCACCATTGGCCGCGCACTCAGCGGGTTTCTGACCCTGAGATTGAACGATACGCAGCTGATCCGTCTGGGACAGGGGATGATTCTGGCCGGAGTTTTGTTTTTGAGCCTGCCCTTTGGAACCGGAAGCGCCCTTGCCGGACTGGTGCTGATCGGGCTTGGGTGCGCGCCGGTCTATCCTTCCATCATCCATTCCACGCCGGAGCACTTCGGCTCGGAGCGCTCCCAGGCGATGATCGGCGTGCAGATGGCGTCCGCCTACGTGGGGACCTGTCTGATGCCTCCAGTGTTCGGACTGATCGCAAATCATGTCAGTGCCGCGCTCTTGCCGCTTTACCTGCTGCTGATTCTGGTGCTCATGATATTGATGCACGAGATCATGCTGAAAAAAGTAAGGAGGTAACGCTATGCTGAATATCAAGATTCTACTCGTTCCCGATTTGGAGAAACTGACTCGGCTCATTGCCCAAAGCAAAGGGAAGGTTTTCCTGCTGCAGAAGAATCGGACGCTTTATGATTTGACGGAAGAAAATGCCAATATGGATTTCTTAAAAGAAGAAGTCCGAAATCGAAGAGAAATTGACATATATTTATCAGAGAAAGAGGATTACTTCCGTTTCATTTATTATTTTCTCGCTGCGAAGCAAAGAGAAGATTGACAAGATAACGGCAGACGGTTTTGCCGTCATCAGCGGCCCCGCACAATGGGGATGGATATTACGAAGACAGGGCGGCTGGATCTCAGCCGCCCTGTTTGTGTTAAGTTCTCGCCATCCCGTCCACGCTCAGCACCACGCCGGTAATGTAGGACGCTTCATCGGAAGCCAGGAAGGCAAACGCGTTGGCGATGTC
>CALWLM010000057.1 GCA_944381515.1 uncultured Lachnospiraceae bacterium
CCCAGGCGAACCACACCGGATATGATTTGATCCCTCTTTTGCACCGAATAGACAAAGCTGTCCAGCTCCGTCAGTATCTTTCCCACCCGGTCCGCCATCATATGCCCGTATTCCGTAGGCTCTACTCCGCTGTTTTTTCGTTCATAAACAGTTCTACTCCCAGCTCCTCCTCCAGATTCTTGATCTGTCTGGATATGGCCTGCTGGGTCACATTCAGCTCGCTGGAAGCGCTGCGTATGCTCCTGCCCCGATATACACAATAAAAATATCTCAGCTGCGTCAGTTCCATTTCCCTTTTTCTCCTTCGTCCTTTGGCATTCTCCAGCATCCCGGACTATCTGTAAAAATTCACAAAAAGGGCACCCTGGAAATCTCCGGGATGCCCTGACATCTACTGTAATATTCGTCCGCCGCAAACGGCGCTTCGCCATCAATAATTCTCGGCTTTTCTCTCAAAGTAAGCTTTGGGATGAGCACAGCAAGGGCAAACCTCAGGAGCCTCGTCGCCCTCATAAATATATCCGCAGTTGCGGCACTTCCAGCCCAGAGGAGCGTCGCCCTTGAAGGTATTGCCTGCCTTCAGATTCTCCAGAACCTTGTTATAGCGGGCCTCGTGGGATTTCTCCACAGCAGCCACCAGGCGGAACTTCACTGCCAGCTCATGGAAGCCCTCCTCATCGGCCTCGTCAGCCATGCGGGCGTACATCTGGGTCCACTCCTCGTTCTCTCCGGCAGCAGCCCACTCCAGGTTCTGCGCGGTATCGCCCAGGCCGTGGAATTCCTTGAACCACATCTTGGCATGCTCTTTCTCCTGATCTGCCGTCTCCAGGAAAATCGCCGCAATCTGCTCGTAACCGGCCTTCTTTGCCACAGAGGCAAAATAGGTGTACTTATTACGGGCCTGAGACTCTCCGGCAAAAGCCTCCATCAAATTCTTTTCCGTCTTTGTTCCTGCGTATTTCGACATAGATTCTTCTCCTTTTACCTGCTATCCCTTTGCCTACCTGTAAATATCCTGTAAATGTCTTTTATCTGCGATTACTCGCCGAAATATCTCTTCAGCAGACCAGCAAAAGCTCTGCCGTGACGGGCCTCGTCTCTGGCCATCTCATGAACGGTGTCATGGATTGCATCCAGATTGGCAGCCTTGGCGCGCTTAGCCAGATCAAACTTGCCGGCGGTAGCGCCGTTCTCGGCCTCCACTCTCATCTCCAGATTCTTCTTGGTGCTGTCGGTCACTACCTCGCCCAGCAGCTCGGCAAACTTGGCAGCATGCTCAGCCTCTTCATAGGCAGCCTTCTCCCAGTACAGGCCGATCTCCGGATAGCCCTCGCGATGAGCCACTCTGGCCATGGCCAGATACATGCCAACCTCGCTGCACTCGCCCTCGAAGTTTGCTCTCAGATCAGCCAGAATATCCTCGCTGACGCCCTGAGCAACGCCAACCACATGCTCGGCAGCCCAAGTCATCTCGCCGCTCTGCTCCTTGAACTTCTCTGCGGGAGCCTTGCAAACAGGGCAAATCTCGGGAGCTGCCTCACCCTCATAAACATAGCCGCATACGGTGCAAACAAATTTCTTCATGCTGATACTCTCCTTTTTTATTATTTTTTAATAATAGTAATTGTTACTGTTTTATACTCTAACCATATCACATTATGCCATGGCTGTCAAGCTGTTTTCCGCACTTTTTTCATCATTCTTTTCTTCTTCCAGACACTGGGCGCAGATTCCGTAAAAGCAGGTGGTATGCCCGTCGATTCGGCCCTGATAAATCTGGGCTGCTCTGCGGTCTTCATCGATCTCCCACTTCATTGGCAAATCCTCCACCCTGCCGCAGCAGCGGCAAACCACATGGTAATGCGGCTTTGTGACGGCGTCAAAGCGGTCTGCCCCGTCCTCGCAGGAGATCCGGCAAATCTCTCCCAGGGAGGCCAAAAGCGACAGATTGCGGTATACCGTACCCAGACTGATATTGGGATAAATCCTGCGTATGTTTATATAGACGGTATCGGCCGTGGGATGATCCTCTCTGCCCTGCAAAAATTCCAGAATGCTCTCTCTCTGGCGGCTGTACTTCAATGTTCTCATGAACTTCACATCCTTATAATAATAACGAGAATTGTTACTGTTATAATATAATACATTTTCCGCCATTTGTAAAGAGTCAGTTTTTAAAAACACAGTTTTTCCAGGCAGGCAGCCACTCCATCCTCCGCACAGGAACCGATAACCTGGTCTGCCGCAGCTATGCAGGCGGGGCTTGCTCCCTTCATAGCCATGCCCATCCCGGCAAAGGAGAGCATTTCCTTATCGTTTTCCCCGTCGCCAAAGGCAATCACCTGTCCGGCCTCTATTCCCAGATAGCCGCACAGCCATCGAAGGGAGTCTCCCTTGGTGCAGCCGGGCACGCTAAATTCCAGATTGTGCAGAGAGGAAGAGGAGGAAAACACCGGATAATCGTCCAGAATCCGCCGGCGAATCTTCTCCCGTTCCTTTTCATGGGCCGGCCGGAAGAAAATCTTTTCAACGCCGCGGCGTCTCTCCCGCACCAGCTGCTGCGCGCTGTGCACCAGAGCCACTTCCATATAAGGCGGCATATGATATTTGCGCCGGATATAATCTTCATCGGGATGCTGGTTGTAAACCACCTCGTCAATGTGCACGCAGGCAAAGCCATCGTACGCTTCCAGGTCGTGAAAAATATCCGCCGCCATCTGCCAGTCCACCAGAAAGGAGCGAAGGGTATCTCTGCTCCTCTCATCCTTGATCCTGGCCCCATTCGACGTGATCGTATAGGGCAGCCCCAGCTCCTCCAGCGTTCGGGGCAGCTGCCTGCGGCCGCGTCCCGTGCAGGGCACAACCAAAACGCCCTCCTTCATCAGCCTGTCAAGCACGGCCGCCAGCCGCGGCGTAATCTCTGCTCCGTCCGCCAGCACCGTCCCGTCCATATCGAAGGCCACCAGACGAATATCTTTTTTTCCCATACTCATTACCTCCGGTAATTCCATAACTTTTCCCCTTATGCCAGGCCCCGCCAAAACCTGTCTCCCTGCCCCTATTCTGCTTGATACGGCAGATCCTGTCAAGCCTTTTGCGCCCTTTTATGGCCTCTTTAAAAAAGATCGCATTCTTCTGCAATTTTATAGATTTTTCATACACGGGCCGCGGAGTCGGTGTTATAATACATTCAAAGAAATACCGAATGGTATGATGAAATTATGCCGGTGAAATTTTATATAGAAAGAACTGTTACAGCTATCCAGTAAAACAGATTTGAGGGCATCAAATGAGCGCATTCGTCAGCTGCAAAAACGTCAAAAAAGTCTACCAGATGGGTGAAGTTACCATCAACGCCGTAGACGGCATCAGCTTCGACATCAACAAGGGAGAGTTTGTCGTGATCGTCGGCCCAAGCGGAGCCGGCAAGACCACCGTACTCAATATTCTGGGCGGCATGGATAAGGCTACCTCCGGGACTATTACCGTGGACGGCACCGACGTCACCTCTTATAATGAGAAGCAATTAACCCGATACCGCCGCGAGGATATCGGCTTCGTTTTCCAATTCTACAACCTGGTTCCCAATCTGACCGCTCTGGAAAATGTCGAACTGGCCCTGGAAATCTGCAAAGATCACCTGGATGCCCGAACAGTATTGGGCGAAGTGGGGCTTGGCGACCGGGCGGGCAACTTCCCCGCTCAGCTCTCCGGCGGCGAACAGCAGCGCGTTTCCATCGCCAGAGCCCTGGCCAAAAATCCCAAAATTCTTCTGTGCGACGAGCCCACCGGCGCTCTGGACTATCAGACCGGCAAGGCGATCCTCAAGCTTTTGCAGGATACCTGCCGCGAAAAAAAGATGACCGTCATCGTCATCACTCACAATTCTGCCATTGCTCCCATGGCCGACCGCGTTATTGAAATCAAAAATGGCCGCGTAAACAACATGCGCATGAATGCCGAGCCTACGCCGGTAGAACAGATCGAGTGGTGATATTATGACAAGAATGCAATGGAAAGACTTTTTTGTGGAAATCCGAAGGTCTCTGCCTCGCTATCTGTCGATCTTTTTTATCGTAGCGCTGGGCGTGGCCTTCTTTGCAGGCGTAAGAGCCTCCGAGCCGGACATGCGGCTGTCGGCGGACGCATACTATGACGATACCAATTTCCTGGATATTCGGGTGTTAAGTACTCTGGGACTGTCGGAGGATGATCTGGATGCAATCCGCCAGATCGAGGGCGTCAGCGACGCTTACGGCCTGTACAGTGTGGACGCCTTTGTGGAGACTGAGGAAGAATCTCTGGTGGCTACGATCCAGTCTCTGACCGGAGACGTCAGCCGCTATTATCTCTCGGAAGGAAGGCTTCCCGAGACAGACAGCGAATGTCTGTTAGACGAGGCGTTCCTTATGTACGGCGATTATGAAATCGGCGATACCATCACTCTGCGGGGCGGCGGAGGCGAGGGCCTGTCCGATACCCTGGTCCGTGAGGAATATACCATCGTCGGCTTTGGTCTGTCTCCGATGTTTCTGTCCTGGGAGCGCGGCTCCGCCAGCATCGGCAACGGCGATGTGACCGGTTTTGTAGCCTTGACTCCCGAGGCCTTTACCACCGATACATATACCCAGATCTATGTAACCACCGATCAGGCTGATGAGCTGATGTCCATGACCGATGAATACGACAGCGTGGTGGACGAGGTGCAGGACGCCATCGAAGCAATCTCCGAGGAGCGCTGCGAGATCCGCTATCATGAACTGACCGACGAGCCCTACGAGGAACTGGCTCAGTCCAAGCAGGATGTGGAGGACGGCTGGCAGGAGCTGGAGGATGCCAGACAGGAATTGGTCGATGCGGAGGCAGAGCTTCTGGACGCCCAAGATCAGATTACCGAGGGAGAGTCCCAGCTGATCGACGGCGAAGCGCAGATCCGGGCCAATGAACAGCTTCTGATCGATTCCCAGGCCGACGTCGACGCCGGCTGGGAGGAATACAATACAGGCAAGGCCGAATACGACGCCAACGCCCAGAAAATAGCCGACGCTGAAAAGCAGCTGACCGACGGCAAGATCACCTATCAGCTGAATGAACAGAATCTGGCCGACGCCAAAGCACAGCTGGAAACGGCCAAACAGCAGATCGCCGAGGGTGAGGCAAATTATCAGTCCGCCCTCACCCGCGTGGAGAGCGTCGGAAGCGCCGAGGCCGGAGATACCGTATACGGCAGGACTCTTTTGCAGGGTTACGCCGATCGCCTGCTAAACGATACCACCAGCCTGCTGTCCTGGCAGATTTATATAGAAGAGCTCTACACTGCCGGTCAGATCAGCGAGGCCACTTACACACAGCTCTCCTCCATGACCCCCGAAGATGTGGCCAGCCTGATGATCGCTTATGCCACCGTCACTACCTACGAGGAGTCCCTGGCGGCCATTGAACCCCTGGAGCAGCAGATCGCCGAGGGTGAAACCGCCCTGGCCGACGCCAAAGCGCAGCTGGATGAAGCAGAACGCCAGCTGGAAGAGGGAAAAGCGCAGCTGGAAGAAGGAAACCGGGAGCTGATCTCCGCTTCCGTACAGCTGGAAGTGGCCCAGCAGCAGATTGACAGCGGATACGAGGAATTAAACGACGCCAAGGCCGAGCTGGAGCAGAGCCGGGCCGAATTAGAGCAGAGCAAACAGGACCTGGAGGACGGCTGGCGGGAATATTATGAGCAAAAGGCAGAGGCAGAGCAGGAAATCGCCGACGGTGAAGAAGAACTGCGGCAGGCTGAGGAAGATATCGCCGATGCAGAATATGAGCTGAGCCTGTTGGAAGATCCCCAGTGGTACGTACTGGATCGAAACGCTGTGCAGGCGTATGCCGAGTACGATCAGAATGCCGACCGCATCGGCGCCGTGGGCGAAGTCTTCCCTGTCATTTTCTTTCTGGTAGCCGCCCTGGTCAGCCTGACCACCATGACGCGTATGGTGGAGGAGCAGCGGACTCTGATCGGCACCATGAAGGCCCTGGGCTACAGCAAAATTGCCATCGCCGGCAAATATCTTCTCTACGCCCTGAGCGCAAGCCTGCTGGGCAGCCTGATCGGCGTAGTGGTGGGCGAATACGTTCTGCCGCAGGTTATCCTAAGCGCTTATGGGCTGCTGTATCTGAATCTGCCCTACCGGCTGACCCCGCCCAACCTGGAATACGGCCTGATGTCCACCGTGATCGCAGTCTTCTGCACCACGGCGGCCACCCTTTTTGCCTGCTTCAAGGAGACCATGGCAAGTCCCGCTTCCCTGATGCGCCCGGCAGCCCCCAAGCAGGGCAAGCGCGTTTTCCTGGAGCGCGTCACCTTCCTGTGGAGCCGCTTAAGCTTCACCTCCAAGGCTACGGTACGCAATCTTTTCCGTTATAAGAAGCGTTTCTTTATGACGGTATTCGGTATCGGCGGCTGCATGGCCCTGCTGATGGTAGGCTTCGGCCTGCGGGATTCCATTCAGACCATCATCAAAAATCAGTATCAGAATATCTGGGTCTACGACGCCTACGCCAGCATTGACGACGGCGCGGACACCGAGGAACGGGCTGCCCTCCTTACGGATGTGCAGAATATAGACGGAATAGCCGAAGCTCTGGAGGTACGCCAGATAGCCATCGATGTGGAATCCGGCGGCGTCACCAAATCGGTCAATCTCTTCGTCCCCGAATCCACCGACAATCTGACCGACTTTGTAATTCTTAAGGACCGAATTACCGATGAGAGATACGAGCTGGAGGACGGCAGCGTTATCATCACCGAGAAGCTTGCATCGATGCTGGAGCTCTCCGTGGGCGATACGATCACCATTCAGGACGGCGACAGCCGCCGTTATACGGCTTCCATTTCCGCCATCTCGGAAAACTACATGTACAATTACATGTACATGACGCCTGATACCTATGAGACCCTGTACGGCGAGGCTCCGGTCTACAACACTCTGTTTTTAAATCTGGAGGAAGGAACCTCCCTCACCGAAGAGGAGCTGAGCAGCCGTCTTCTCGATATGGATAACATCACCGGCGTAACCCTGATTTCCACCCTCAACGAGCAGGTGCAGGATATGATGCACGCTCTGGACCTGGTGGTATGGGTGTTAATTATCGCCGCCGGCCTTCTGGCCTATGTGGTGCTCTATAATCTGAATAACATCAATATCACCGAGAGACGCAGAGAATTGGCCACTTTGAAGGTTCTTGGCTTTTACAATCTGGAGGTGGCGGAGTACGTCTACCGCGAAAATGTGCTGCTGACCATATGCGGCTGCCTCTTTGGCCTGGTATTCGGCTTCTTCCTGCACCGCTACATGATTTTGACGCTGGAGGTAGATATGGTGATGTTTGGGCGCACAATTCAGCCCATCAGCTATGTTCTGAGTATTTTAATCACCTTCTTCTTTGCCGCCTTTGTCAATTTCATCATGTACTTCAGTCTTAAGAAAATTGATATGGTGGAGTCTTTAAAAAGTGTAGAATAAAGAGTATAATAGCTTATGAGCAAATAACTTGCGAATAAAATAGCTTACAAGATAAGAGATCCTCCCATAGGGAGGGCCTCCAATCCTGTATCGATGCCGCGGACACCTACCCAATTAATCCGCGGCATCTTTTTACTGCTCTTTCTTCAGCTTTTTGTCAATCTCCGGCTCCGTTTCGGCCATCTCCAAAGGCGGCAGGCCGCCTCGCATTTCCAGTCTGTACCCTCTGTTTCGCATGGTCCGAATGCGCACCTGGGCCCCCAGAAGGGCCAGTTTTTTGCGAAGAAAGGATATGTACACCTCCACATTATTGTAGCTGTTTCCTCCCTCCGGCCCCCATACCTCCGCCCACAATAGCTTCTTGGGACAGATCTTGCCTCCGTGCTGTATCATGCATTTTATCATCTCATATTCTTTAAAGCCAAGGCGAATGCAGATATCTCCCCGGCACAGATCCTGAGTGATGACATCCAGAAAAATATCCCCAAAGCAAAGCCTTTGCCTGCGATTTCTGCGCCTCCAGAAAACCAGCTCTTCTATCCGCTCCGTCAGCTCCTCCCAGCGAAACGGACGGGTCAGATAGTCGTCGGCTCCACTGTCCAGCCCTGCGATTTTATCCTCCAGATACCCTCTGTATGTCAAAAACAGCACCGGAAGCATAGAGCCCCGGTGCCGCAAAGTTCTCAAAAGGATTGTACGTTTTTCCGAAAAAACAATATCTAACAGCATCAAATCGTATCTGCCGCTCAACGCAGCCTCCAACGCCTTCTCCTCGTCGGCGATCCATTCCGTCTCATATCCGCGCCGCTTTAGTCCTCTCCGCAGTCTGGACGCCGCCTTTGGTCTGTCCGCTGCAAGTAATATTTTCATCTGGCTGTCTCCCCCCTATTGACCTGAGATTATTCTATCTTATCACATTCAAAGAAGGGTTGCGAGCCGGTTGTCACAACAAAATTTTTCTGACGATGTCCCTTTTGCCGTTTTAAGCGCCTATGGAATTGCCGGTATAGAGCTGATAATAGCGCCCTTTCTGTTCGATCAGCTGATCGTGGGTGCCTCTCTCGATGATTCTCCCCTGCTCCAGTACCATAATGCAGTCGGCGTTCTTGACGGTGGAGAGCCTGTGCGCAATGACAAAGGTGGTGCGGCCGTTCATCAGACGATCCATTCCCTCCTGCACCAAGGCCTCGGTGCGGGTGTCTATTGAGGAAGTGGCCTCATCCAGAATCAGCACCGGCGGATCGGCCACCGCCGCCCGGGCGATGGCAAGGAGCTGTCTCTGTCCCTGGCTTAAGTTGGCCCCGTCTCCCGAAAGCTTTGTCTGATAACCGTCCGGCAGCCGGCGGATAAAGCTGTCCGCTCCGGCCAGTCTGGCTGCCGCCATACACTCCTCGTCGCTGGCCTCCAGCCTGCCATACCGGATATTCTCCATTACGGTCCCGGTGAACAGATGGGTGTCCTGGAGAACCATCCCCAGAGAACGGCGCAGATCGCTCTTCTTAATCTTATTGATATTGATGCCGTCGTAACGGATCTTGCCGTCGGCAATGTCGTAAAAACGATTGATCAGATTGGTGATCGTAGTCTTGCCTGCTCCGGTGCTCCCCACAAAGGCGATTTTCTGCCCCGGCGTGGCGTAAAGCCTGATGCCATGAAGGACGATCTTATTCTCATCATACCCAAAGTCCACATCATGGAAGGTCACATCTCCCTGAAGCTTTGTATAGGTCACGGTTCCCTCTGCACGGTGAGGATGTTTCCAGGCCCAGACTCCGGTCCGCTCTTTCGTTTCCGTAAGGCTTCCATCGGCGTTTTCTCTGGCGTTTACCAGCTCCACGTAGCCGTCGTCCGTCTCCGGCTCTTCATCCAGCAGCCGGAAGACTCGCTCTGCTCCGGCCATGGCCATAACGATGCTGTTCATCTGCTGACTGATCTGGCTGACCGGCTGGGTGGAGTTCTTGTTGAGCGTCAGGAACGACACCAATGTTCCCAGCGTCAGGCCGAAGTAACCTCCCAGGGCCAGAACAGCCCCTGCCACAGCGCAGAGAACGTAACTGATATTCCCCAGGTTTCCGTTGACCGGCATCGTAATGTTGGAAAGGGTATTGGCCTTGTCGGCGCTCTCCCGCAGCTCTTCATTGAGCGCGCGAAACTGCTCCAGACTCTTTTGTTCATGGCAAAATACCTTCACCACCTTCTGTCCGTCCATCATCTCCTCAATATAGCCGTTAACCGCTCCCAGATCCTTCTGCTGTCTGGCAAAGTACAGAGCTGACTTTGCGCCGATTTTGGAAGTAACAAAAAGCATTACGCAGATCATGGCCAGGGTAATCAGAGTCAGCGGCACATCCAGGACAAACATGCTGACAAAGGAGGTAACGACCGTCACCGAGGAATTAATCACCTGGGGAATACTCTGACCGATCAGCTGACGCAGCGTATCCACGTCATTGGTATAGATGGACATAATATCGCCGTGGGCATGGGTGTCAAAGTACCGGATCGGCAGCGACTCCATATGCTCGAAAAGCTCAATCCTGAGGATGCGCATCGTCCCCTGCCCCACGTTGACCATAATCCGATTATAGGCATAAGCGCAGACGATACCGACTGCATAAGTCCCCGCCACGGAAAGGAGAGCTGCCGCCAGCGGTCCAAAATCCGGCGCCTGCGCCCGGGTCAGAGGTACAATATAATCGTCGATCAGGCTCTGCATAAACAATGTTCCCCGCAGGGTAGCCAGCGCCGAGCCTATTATGCATACCACCACAATCAAAAAAGAAAATTTATAATTTTTCAGCATATACCCCAGGACTCTCTTCATCGCCCGCAGCATCTGCTTCATATCGGTTTTGCCGGCGCCCGCGCGCATCGCGCCAAGGCCTGCAAGACCCTTCGCAGGCCCGCTTGCCTGCCCTTTTGCCCTTCTATTATCTGCCGCCATCACATTTCACCATCCTTTCCTGTCTCATCAGTCCCCGGTTCGTCAAAATCTCCTCCCCCTTTGGTCTGGGTCTCATAGATATCTCTGTATATGGCGTTTTCTGCAAGCAGTTCCTCGTGAGTCCCAAAACCGTTTACTCTTCCATTATCCAGCACCAGAATACGGTCCGCGTCCTGTACGCTCTGAACGCGCTGCGCAATAATCAGCTTGGTGGTTCCGGGAATCTCCGATGCAAAGGAGCGGCGGATTTTCGCGTCGGTGGCCGTATCCACCGCGCTGGTGGAATCGTCCAGGATCAATACCTTCGGTTTTTTTAACAGAGCCCTGGCGATGCACAGTCTCTGCTTCTGTCCGCCGGACACATTGCTTCCTCCCTGCTCAATCCAGGTATTATAGCCGTCGGGGAAACGGCTGATAAACTCATCGGCGCAGGCCTGGCGGCAGGCTTCTTTCGCCTCCTCCTCGGTGGCGTCCTCCTTTCCCCAGCGCAGATTATCAAGGATCGTTCCGGAGAAAAGGACGTTCTTTTGCAGCACCACGGCCACCTGGTCCCGCAGCGCCTCCATATCATAGTCGCGCACGTCTCTTCCGCCGACATATACGCTGCCCTGATCCACATCGTAAAGCCGGCTGATCAGATTAACCAGACTGGATTTGCCGCAGCCGGTACCGCCGACAATGCCTATGGTCTCGCCGGAGCGAATATGCAGATCGATGTCGCAAAGAGTCTCCTCGCCGCTTCCCTGCTTATAGGAAAAACTCACGTGATTGAAGTCAATGCTTCCGTCCTCTACCTCCGTCAGAGGCTCTTTGGGATTCTTCAGATCCGCCGTCTCATTTAATACCTCGGCAATTCTCGCGCCGCTGGCGGTAGTCATGCTGATCATGACAAAGATCATGGACAGCATCATCAGAGACATCAGCACGCTCATTACATAGCTGAACATGGAAGTCAGCTCCCCTGTGGTCAGATCGCCCACCACAATATACTGGGCTCCAAACCAGGACAGAGCCAGGATACAGCCGTATACCACAAGCATCATCACCGGATTATTGAGAGCCAGAAGCCCTTCCGCCTTTACAAAAAGCTTATATATCTTCTGCGCCGCCCCGGCAAATTTCCGATTCTCATAATCCTCCCTCACATACGCCTTTACCACCCGGATTGCCGACACATTCTCCTGAACGCTGGCATTCAGATCATCGTATCGCCGGAACACCTCATTAAACAGTCTTGTGGTCCTTTGCATGATAAAAATCAGCGCCGCCGCCAGCACCAGGATCGCTGCCAGGAATATGCAGCTGAGCCGCCCATTGATAAAAAAGCACATGACCATGCTGCAGATCAATGTTAGCGGCGCGCGAACGGCAATCCGCAGAATCATCTGATAGGCGTTCTGCACATTGGTCACATCGGTGGTCATTCGGGTCACCAGGCCGGCTGTGCTGTATTTATCGATATTGGAAAAAGAAAAGGTCTGTATATTCTCATACATGGCTTCCCGCAGATTACAGGCAAAGCCGGCTGACGCCCTGGCCCCGTATCTTCCCGCCAGAACCGCAAAGATCAGGCTTAGAAAAGCCATAACCAACATCAGCCCTCCATAAAAATATACCTGCCCCATATTTCCAGCCTCGATTCCCTTGTCAATAATGGAGGCCGTCACAAAGGGAATCAGCACCTCCATAAGCACCTCCAGGCCGGTAAAGAGGGGCGTAAGCAAAGACGCGGTCCTGTACTGCTTTACCTGGCCGAGTAATGTCTTGATCATATTCTATATCCTCCTGTCCATCTTTCTGTCCGTTTTTGCTGTGAGCAAATTTCTTTTTCGATACATCCTAATAGGGCAAACGCTTTTTATCAAAGACATTTATTTATTATAGTGGGATTTCCTTGATTGTGAATTCAGAATATGTTATTATTGATAAGTACTCTTTATTAATCATCCGTAAAAAAGACAGATATGAAAAAACGAAAAAATTCAGAAAGGACCGAATATGAATACATTTCAGCTGGAATGCTTTCTCGCTGTGGCAGAATCTTTGAGCTTTGCCCGGGCCTCGGAGCGGCTCCATGTAACCCAGCCGGCTGTCACCGGACAGATCCATTCTCTGGAGAAGGAGTTAGGCGTAAAGCTTTTTAACCGCACTACCCGGTCGGTCAAAATGACGGAGGAGGGGCGGGTCTTCTTTGACGACGCCCGCAATATTGTCATGCTCTCCCATCGGGCTGCCGGACGCTTCCGTTTTTCCAACGGCAGCGATATCCGTCTCCTGACCCTGGGCTGTCACAGCTACAGTCACCTGTTTTTGCTGACAGACAGCCTGCGGCAGCTGGCGGAAAGATTTCCCGACGTTCATCCCCGCCTGCGGGTCGTCCCGTTTCAGCATTTATATCGTATGCTGGAAGAGAACGACCTGGACGCTGTTATTGGATTTCAGGAGCCGGAATCCGGCAAAGTCAAAAATTATGTGGAGATAACGTCGGCCCCCATCGTCTGCGTCTGTTCCCCCGCCCATCCTCTGGCCGGACGAGAAAAGATCTCCATAAAAGAGCTGGAGCAGGAAAACCTTATCCTCTTTGATCCCATGCGCACCCCCGCCAGCATCGCCCGTCTCCAGAGTCAGCTGATGGGCGGCCGGGACCCCTCCCATTTCTATTTCTGCGAGTCCGCGGAGGCAGTGATGGTCTTAGCCCAGGCGGGGTTCGGCATCGCCCTTTTGCCCGACTTCTTTATTCCTCCGTCTCCGCATTTAAAAAGCATCTCCATCGACCAGGCCCCAAACGCCTCCTTTGGCATATATTATAATTCCCTGAAGGGAAATGAGGCTCTGAAATATCTCGTGAAGCTGCTGGCTTCATCCGGCCTGCACGCGCAGCATTAAAAGAAGGGCGTTCCACATCAGTCTGCCCGACTGATCGTTTATCTCATAAGAGCGGCGAATCTCGCAGGAAGGATGGATAATATTGCGGTAAAAGCGGACGAAATTGGACAGATGATACTCCTCTGCGCCCAGGAGCCCCGTCTTTTTCCCCACCTCCAAAAGCTCGTTGAGAATCATGTCCCGGACCGGCTTTACCCGGGGACCGCGCCCCAAAAGAGAACCGATGTCAAATTCCTGTACGCCCTGCTTTTGCA
>CALWLM010000058.1 GCA_944381515.1 uncultured Lachnospiraceae bacterium
TTATTTCGGAATCAACCTCAGAATTTTCATTCGTAGTGGGAGAAGCGACTTCAACTTCTTCTTGAACAGGCGATTCAGACACAGCGGGAGAATTGCTACCATCTACGGGATCTTCTCCAACCTGTGAACCTATCGCCGCAAGCACGATAACTACTATAATGGCCCAAAACCACCACCTTTTGAAAATCGGTTTTTTGATTTTACCTGTGTCTTTACCCATTTTTATCCCAACTTTCCTCTATGTTTACCGCCCCTCGGCAGTTAGGTCACCATCCAGACAGGTCTTGCTTATATCCCGGCGTCCACTGGCCCAGGACACGGCCCAGGGTCTTAAACGTCGAAAACGGGCTGACGTGGATATCCTCATATTTCGGATTCAGCGACACCAGCCTGATCTCCCGGTTCTCATGATCCACATCCAGCTTTTTGCAGTAAGCCTTTCCGTCCAGAACGAAAATGCCAATCTGCCCGGGGTCAATGGCGGGCATCGCCTGCACAAACACGGTTCCACCGTCATGAATCTTGGGCTCCATGCTGTCGCCGGAGATAATGACGCCAAAGTCTGCCTTTTGTGGAATGACCTTTGGCGGATACTGCTCAACCCGGAAGTCCGGCTCGTCCAGGTAATTCCCCAGGCCAGCCGCGGCGGGCTGGTCATAGACCTTTATTTGCACCATTGGGCCGTTGCGTTTGGATGTTGGAAGGGTGATGATCTTCCCGTCCTCGTCCTCCTGCTGGACGTGGTGAGCCAGAGCCTTTTCCTCATACCCAAGCACCACCTTGACAATTCCCTTGCCGTGGTCGGTTAGCTTCTCGTAGCTCTTCGCTATCTTATGTGCCTCCTCCGAGAGTTCGGAGGGGGCTTTTTTTATTTCGTTTTCTGCCTCAGACAACCCTTTTTCTATCAACGAAAGGATTGCCTGCGATTGATTTTTGGATTTAGTTGAGAACCGAAATTCGTCAATTTTTTCCAACGTTTCCTTGTCGAGCGTAAAGGTTACCCTCGGTTTTTCCGTTGGCATATTGTTCACCACCTTCTGAGCTTAATATATCATCAGTTCATCACTTTTTCAAGAAAAAGTTCATATAAAATCGCACAAAAAAGAGTATGAACCTTTGTACAAAAAGTTCTGAACTCAGCCATTGACGGTTCATAAGTTCTGAACTATAATTATCACATCGGATGGAGTTCTGAACTTCGCAAGGTGGGAGGTGATTAACATGACCGATATGCGAAGGGTCACGATTTCGTTACCGGATGAAATTGACCGTCGTATCCTGGAGCTAAAAAAAGATGATAAGTACATCCGACTCTCCTACGCCGAAGTCGTTCGGCAACTCCTAGAGCGTGGCTTAGAAGCTGGGCCGAACGGTGAATAAAAAGGAGGTGGGCGGAATTGGTGGAAATGAAGGGGGTGAAGGAGGGGTACACGGTCAAAATGGGTTTCTTCGGGAAGCCCACCCCACAGGCAGTTCAAGTGTCCTTTGAAATGCCTTACCCCGATTGGTTGCAATTAGAAAAGTCAGATTTGTGGCGGAATCTTCTGGAAGTTCTTGAAGCCGCTCAAAGAGGACAAGCCCGCTGACGGCCCCAAGTTCGGAAAGCTGGATGGGAAGCGGATATGATTTTTCTACATCTGTTCCGATGATTTCTTTCTTTGCGTCACGCCGGACTTCTTCATACACAATAGTCGGGTTTGGGGTGCAGTGGAAGAGTAATAAACCGGACTGAGAAAGGGTGAGGAAGCGCCATGGGCTGGGACTGGTCTTCATTCTTCGGAACTGCGATTGGATGTGCCTTGGGATGGTATGTTTTCCCCAGGATTGACACCTGGATCAAAAGAAGGAGGTGAGCGGGGTGAACAAAGAAAAAGTAAAGGCCTTCGTTGCCCACATTTTGGAGGAATGTGAACAGGAAGGCCTTACGGTGGCGGAAGCTCAAATGGTTCCACAGGAATTGAGATTCGCGCTGGGACGCTGGGTCTCTGAGATTCTAGAGCGCACAGCGGTCACACGTTCTCAAACTGCTCAATAAAGCAGTCATAGATGTGTTTATACTCGTCTGCAAACCCTTTGTAATCTTCGGGGGCTGTGGCTGACAGTTTCCCCTCCTTGATTTCGAGCTGCATATAGAGTATGGCCAAATCGTGCGCGCGTTTCTCGTTATCCATAGCATTCACCTCCCTCCTACCGCCCACATTCTACCACGGGCGGCAGGGGAGGGCAAGCCAAGCGAAGGTAGGTGAGTGAAGTGAAGATCATTATTGAGGCCGACGCAAAAGAAGTCGCCGCTCTTGTAAGCGAGTTACAGGAGCGGCGAAGATGGGAGTTAGTTGAAAACCCTGTCGTATATCGCGGGTTGCCTAAGCACGGGGTAGCTGGAGTCTTCGGTTGTCAAAATACCGGCTCCGAAGGCAGCCTGATTGAGAATCACGGCGGCGGTGCCGGTTAAATGAAGTCTTGCATCGATAGGCTGCTGTGCTCCTGCTGTGCGCTCATGATAGATGGATAGATAGCGTTCAACATCCTCGGACAGAGATCTGGAGCATTCCTCCACACGGTTGATATTAGTAGGTGCATTATGAAACGTCCAAGTGAAGTTATGGATAAGGAATCTGCTATTAGGGACAGCACGACGAATATCTGCACCCAAGAATGGAATCAATGCAATGGACTCGATGGCTCCCATGTTAATGACTGTTGTTGGAAGCGGGAAAGACCGTAAATAGTTATACATAGTAAATCCGGAGTTCAGATCGCCACCTTCACTGGACATCAGGATTTCTATTCCTTTCAGTCCTTGTGTGTTCATTGCGTTTAAGAGCATATTCCGAAACGCTTCCGCAGTGGAGATATTGATAGGGCCATAAAAATGGATTTGTTGCACAAAATTCATGTTTTCACCTCCCTTCTACCGCCCACATTCTACCACGGGCGGCAGAGGAGGGCAAGCGGAGCCGGGCCGACTGGCCCGGCATGTAAGGAGGTCTATTCATGAAAATCGACATCACCCAGGAAGAGCTGGACGCCCTGATCCGGCATCTGGAGGGCATTGTGGCTCGCTATGAGAGCGAGGCAGGAGCATTCATCATTGCAGGAGAGTGCCCAGGTGCAAAGATCCGGGCGATAGAGCGGCTCAACGGGGCCGACAGCGCCACTGCTCTGCTGGACAAGTTGCTGCATATCTGAGAAGGGCGGGTTACTTATGCCGAAGCTGAGAGATTCCCCCAAAACCCGCATGGACAGAGCCTTCATGGCCGCCCTGCGGTATGGGCAGGCTATGCGCGGCGAGACCGATAAGGACACCATGAAGCTGCTGCCTAAATCCACCGCCACCTATTACAAGCGACTGCACAATCTGGACGGCTTTACCCGGGAGGAACTGCGCATTCTCATTCCCCGGTATTTCAATGACCGCCAGCTCTGCGACGCCTTCGGCGTTGAGTATCACGGGGCCACACCAGAGCTGAAAGGAGGTTCACCTGATGTCTAAGACCCGCAACGAACTCCGCCAGATCCGGCGGGAGCTCATGCGCGCGGTAGTGATTACCACCTGCTTCCTGGCGGCCCTGTTCGCTGACGGTTGGGTGGAAATCATCCTTGGATGAAGGGACAGCGTATGCCGCCCCCGGGCCGGCGGGGATCAGGCGGAGCCCCACCCGGGGCCAGGGCGCCGCGCCTCTCTCGGCGTCACCGCGACCCGCCGGGCCAGGAGCGGCATACACAGGAAAGGAGCACGTCATGGTGCAATATCGGCTGACAGCCAGCAAAACCAAGCTGTACGCCCTGGCGAAGCGGGATTTTCCGGGCATCGAGCCCATGCGCCGGACGGAGTTCATCCGCTACCCGGGCGGGCATAGCTACGGCCTCCGCTTTTGGGCCGGGGCATGTGCCTGCCGGCTATATCTGGCCCCCTGTTGCGGCCGGGTATCGCTGGCCTATGAGCGGAGCAACCTGGACGAGCCTGGGGACGGCGCGGCCCGCTGGGAGAGCCGCACACTGGATCTGGACGAGCTGAAGGAGTTCGGCCTGCTGGAGGAGATCCCCGGCGGGCCCACCACATAGGAAGGAGGACAACGATGTACATCTACCAAGGAAAGCGCGTCACCCGGGAGGAGAAGCGGCGCCAGCAGCGCCTCCGGGCGAATCTGATCGGCCTGGCCCTGATTGCCGCCCTGGTGGCGGCGGGTCTGATCCTGGGCCTGACGGCGGGGGTGAGCTTATGAGCGAGCCGGTGCTGTACCTGTTTGAGGTGTCCCACCCCGATTTTCCCACCGTGATCGTGCCCAGCATCGGGCCGGACAGCGCCACCGTGGAGGCGGCCCGCCGCTGGGGTGTGGCCGACGAGTGGGGCCATATTGCCGGCTACTGTACCGTCCGCCGAGGTGGGAAGGCCGCCCGGCCCCGGTGCTCCAGGTGCGGGAAGGAGTTCGGGAGACCTGGTCAGGCGGCGGGCAAGTGCCCGGACTGCCTCCGGGCGGACGAACTCCACCGCCGGCAGATGGCGGAGCTGCCAAGGGCAGACCGCCGGGCCGGTATGCGG
>CALWLM010000059.1 GCA_944381515.1 uncultured Lachnospiraceae bacterium
ACATTCGCACTGGATACGGATATCGATCTGAGCAATGTCTCCGATATTACGGCGATAGGCGACCGGCTCTATATGATCGGAGCCGATTATATGACCGGCGGCTTCTTCCTTCTGTCCTGCAATAAGGATGGTTCGGATGTACAGAACGTTTCGCTGGAATTGCCTAATTCCAATTCCGGCGGAGGAGGGGCGGTTATCATGCCGCGCACGGCTGTTGCCGAGACGGCTGCAGCTGAAGACGAAGAGACGGCGGAAGATGAAACGCTGGGAGATGCCACGGCTGTTCCGGCGGAGCCGGAATCAGATCCTTCGGCGATTTCCTACAGCAGCTGGGTCAATCAGCTGACCACAGATGGAACCAACCTGTATATGCTGGTGAACACTTCCTACAGCGATTATACCGATCCGGAGAATCCCATCTGGAGCGAGACCTATTCCCTCAGGGCCTTTGACACAGCTGGCAATGAGCTGTGGAGCGCAGATCTGGGGGGAAATGACCCGCAGTCGCAGACCGACGGCGGAGCGATGTCTTATTTCTATGTGATGGACGTTGTCGGCGTAGCGCAGGGCGGAGCCTTGATCAGCGTTCAGGATGACGAAGGAATAAAATACCGCACCTACGGAGCGGATGGCGCAGCAGCCGGTGAATTTACACTGGATGCCGAGGACGGCGGCTCCTTTTATACCAATGGAGAAGGCCGTATTTTCATGAGCGTCTGGGAATACACAGATACCAGCAGTACTCAGACAGTCAGAGAGCTGAATGTGCAGAACCAGACATTGTCCGAACCTATTACGGTTCCCGGTATGGATTCCTATCAGCTCAGTCTGTGCCCTTACGTCTTTGGCGGCAGTTATGATCTGTATCTGACTGACAGCATGGCAGTCTATGGATATAATATCGGGGATGCGGACAAGACCAAGCTGTTGGATTTTATTGGTTCCGACATCGACTCCAACAACATGAACTATCTGGTGATTTTGGACGACACCGTCATGCTCACAAGCAACTGGAATTACGATGACGGCACCACTTACATATCTGTGTTAAACAAGGTTGATCCCGCAGATGTGAAGGATAAGATCACGCTGACACTGGGCTGTTATGGTTCCTACTCCATACGCAGCAACGTGATTACTTTTAACAAGACCAACGATCAGTATCGTATTCAGATTACAGACTATTCAACCTATGACACTTCGGACGACTGGACCGCAGGACTCACCCGTCTGAACAACGATATTGTTTCCGGCAATGTGCCGGATATCCTGGTTCTGGATAATAATATGCCGATTTCCAGCTATATCAGCAAAGGGCTGTTTACGGATCTCTACAAATTTATCGATGAGGACCCGGATATGAGCCGGGAAGATTTCCTGCCCAATCTCCTGGAGGCCTTTTCGGTGGACGGAGCTCTCTATCAGATGGTTCCCTCCTTTGTGGTTTATTCCATGGCAGCCAAGACCAAGTATGTGGGCAGCGAACCGGGCTGGACAATGGCTGATCTGATGAATTTGCAGTCTACGCTGCCGGAGGGCATGGAGATATTAGGCGAAATGACGCGGGATGCTTTCCTTTCCAGTATGCTGTATTCTGCCGGCAGTCAGTTCGTGGACTGGAAGACAGGAGAGTGTACATTTGACAGTCAGGAATTCATCAATCTGCTGGAGTTTGCCAATACTCTCCCGGAGGAAATTGACCCCAGCATTTATGAAGATGAAGATTATTGGATGGATTATGAGCTGATGTATCGGGAAGACAGGACTCTTCTGTATCCGCTGTACATGAATAACTTCCGAACCTATAATATTGCCAAGGTAGTGAACTTCGGCGAGGATATTACGCTGATTGGCTATCCCACTGGCGAGGGAAACGGCGCTTTCATCTCAGCCAGTACTTCCATGGCGATTTCCGCTCAGTCCAAAAATCCCGATGGGGCCTGGGCCTTTGTCCGTCAGTACCTGCTGCCGGATTATCAGAGCACTATCACCTACGAGTGGCCTGCACGAATGGACCAGCTGAACGTTTTAATGGAGGAGGCCCAGCAGAGACCTTATTATATGGACGAGAATGGAGAAAAGGTAGAGTACGACGATACCTATTACATTGGCGATCAGGAAATTGTAGTTCCTCCCATGAGTGAAGCGGATGTAAATCTGGTGAAGGATTACATTACCTCGATTACGCAGGTGATCTCCTATGATGAACAGCTGATTAACATCGTAACCGAAGAGGCGGCGGCCTATTTTGCCGGTCAGCGCTCCGCAGCTGAAGCAGCAGATATTATACAGAGCCGCGCCAGCATCTATATCAGCGAAAATCGCTGACGTTTCCCGGCAGAGCAGATAATGGATGGGGCGTCCCAAAAGTCCAAAAGACTTGAGGGGCGCCCTCCCTTTTATCCATCTGTCCTTATTTATCCGATTTCGTCTGTTCATATATTGTATATCATATATTATATATGAAGAAACTCGTTATGAAGAAGCTCTCGCAGACTCTTTTCCTTTTCTCTGTTTTTGTCCGCATATTTGACTTTGGGCCCGCGTAATATGTGCTAAGGACATCTGGATGGAGAGTTTTTGGTGAACTGGCATAGTATGACGCAAAAGCAGGTCCTTGAGGCTCTGCGCACGGACCGGGCTGCGGGACTTTCTTCTGGAGAGGCGGCCAGGCGTCTCCAGGCAAGCGGGGAAAACGTGCTGCGGGAAAAGCCTCACACCTCCCTGTTTGTCAAATTTCTGGAGCAGTGGAAGGATTTCATGATTCTGACTTTGATCGGGGCGGCTGTGATCTCCACAGTGGTCTCTTTTTTAAATGGAGAAAGAGATCTGACCGATCCGATCATTATTTTTGTCATCATCACGGTCAATGCGATTCTGGGGGTGATACAGGAGGCAAAGGCTGAAAAATCGCTGGACGCTCTGAAAAAAATGTCCGCCCCCGGCGCCCTGGTAATACGGGACGGCAAGAAACAGCACATCGATGCGGCCAGGGTGGTTCCCGGCGATATTGTCTGTCTGGAGACCGGAAGCTTTGTTCCGGCTGACGGAAGACTTCTGGAAGCAGCGGGGCTTAAGGCAGAAGAATCCGCGCTGACGGGAGAGTCTGTTCCGGTGGAAAAGGACGCCTCCTGGCAGGGGCCGGCGGATACGCCGCTGTCAGAGCGGCGCAATCTGGTTCTGTCCACTACCGTGATTACCGCGGGGCGGGGACTTATGGCGGTGACAGAGACCGGAATGAATACGGAAGTAGGACATATCGCCAGCCTGATTATGGACGGAGAATCCCGCAGCACGCCTTTGCAGCGGAGACTGGCGGACACCAGCAAGATACTGGGGTTATTGTCTCTGGGAATCTGTCTGGTCATGTTCTTTGTGGGTCTGTGGAAAAAGCAGCCCCTTTTTGAAATGTTTATGACTTCCGTGAGCCTGGCTGTGGCGGCTATTCCGGAGGGCCTGCCTGCCATTGTGACCATTATGCTCTCTCTGGGGGTTCAGCGGATGGCCAAGAAAAACGCCGTCGTGCGCAAGCTTCCGGCGGTGGAAACTCTGGGAAGCGCCACCGTGATTTGCTCAGATAAGACCGGGACTCTGACGCAGAACAAGATGACGGTGACCCGTCTGGCCTCCGCTGCAGGAGAGGAGAGGGAGGACGGGGATTTTGCCGCCGGACTGCTTGCCTGCGCCGCGCTTTGCTCGGACGCGGTCCTTCGCCGGGAGACGAGACGGTTCGGCAGGGCGGGAGGGAAAAAGGTAAAATACAGTCTGCTGGGGGAGCCTACGGAAAAAGCTTTGGTGGAGGCCGCAGCCGTCCGGGGCATATACAAGGATGACCTGGAAAAAAAATATCCCCGCACCGGTGAAATCCCTTTTGACTCATCCGTAAAAAGGATGACCACCTTTCATCGTACCAGCGAGGGCAGTATGCGGATTGTAAAAGGAGCCCCCGATGTGCTGGTCTCTTTGTGCTGCAGCTACCTGCACGGCAGAGAGGCGAGAGAGCTGGGGGCTCCTGTCCGGACACAGATTCTTCGCCGCAACGAGGCCATGGCAGGGGACGGCCTGCGGGTCATTGCGGTGGGAGCCGCCAGAGGAAAGGAGGAGCTGACCTTCATCGGTCTTATCGGCATGATGGACCCTCCTCGACCGGAGGCAGCTGCCGCGGTGCGCACCTGTCAGGAGGCTGGTATCCGCCCGGTTATGATTACCGGAGATCATCCGGCCACGGCTGTGGCCATTGCCAGACAGCTGGGAATTCTCCGTGAAAATTCCTCTTCCACGGGAAACTCTGTGCCGGGCCGAAAGGAGCGGACTCTGCTGCGGGCGGCCTCTCTGGATGCAGCCCTGCATACCGGTGAGAGAGCGATTCCTGGCGGGAGAGTTCTTACAGGCAGGCAGTTAGACGAAATGAGCGAAGGAGATTTGATTGAGAGGGCCCCCGGTGTTTCGGTATACGCCAGAGTATCGCCGGAGCACAAGGTGCGGATTGTAAAGGCGCTGCAGGCCTCCGGTCAGGTGGTTGCCATGACAGGAGACGGGGTCAACGACGCGCCTGCCCTGAAGGCTGCGGATATCGGCTGCGCCATGGGGCTTGGCGGAACGGATGTGGCCAAGAATTCCGCCGATATGATTCTGACCGACGACAATTTTGCCACGATTGTGGCGGCAGTGAAGGAAGGGCGGGTGATTTACGACAACATTCGCAAGTCTATTCATTTTCTTTTGTCCAGCAATATCGGAGAAATACTGACGATCTTTACGGCCATTATCCTGGGGCATCCCTCGCCTCTTCTGCCGGTGCAGCTTCTGTGGATGAATCTGGTCACGGATTCCCTTCCGGCCATTGCGCTGGGAGTCGAAGGGCCGGACGAAGATATTATGCGCCGTCCGCCCATCGATGGAAAGAAAGGCATATTTTCCGACGGCCTGGCCTTTCAGATGTGTATTGAGGGAATTGTCATTGCCGCCCTGGCCCTCAATGCCTACTTGATCGGCTATGATTTTTATGGCCTGGCAGCGGCCCGCACCATGGCGTTTTCCGTGCTGAGTCTGTCGCAGCTGTTTCATGTGCTCAATGTGCGCAGCAGCCGTTCCCTGTTCCATATAGGATGGTTTTCCAATACCCGTCTGGTTCTTGCCCTTGTTATCTGTATGGGGCTGCAGATCGGCGTGGTGTCCATACCGGTACTGGCCGGCGTGTTTGAGGTGCAGGCCATGAATCTCACGCAATGGGCGCTGGTCCTGGCCTTAAGCTTTGCGCCGATTCCGGTTGTCGAGCTGCAAAAGCTCTATAACCGGCTGCGGGATGGGAGGTGAGCGGATTGCGGGAACTGATGATGCTTCTGGTGGAGCAATGGGGCTATCTGGGTGTCCTGACCTTAATTGCAGTGGAGAATATTTTTCCTCCCATTCCGTCGGAGGTGATCCTGACATTTTCCGGCTTTCTTACTACCTGTACCTCTCTGGATAAATGGGGCGTAATCTGGTCTGCCACAGCAGGCTCCCTGACCGGTGCGCTGGTACTATATGGAGTCGGACGAATCCTGTCGGCCGAGCGGCTGGCCCGCCTCTTGGACGGTCCGGTGGGACGCTTCCTCCGCTTTGACGGCGACGAGGTTCGCAGCGCCTTCTCCTGGTTTAACGACCGGGGGAAAAGCACGGTGCTTTTCTGCCGCTGCATCCCCATTCTGCGCAGCCTGATCTCCATTCCGGCGGGAATGGCGCAAATGAAGATGGGAGTGTTTCTTCCCTTCACGATCCTGGGATCTTTTCTGTGGAACGTAATTCTGGTAAATCTTGGCGTTATTGCAGGGGGAGCCTGGGAACAGGTGGTGGAAAAAACGGGAATTTTGGGACAGATCGTTACCTGGGCGCTGGTGGCAGCCGTATTTGCCGGGACAGCCGCGCTGATGAAACGCTTTAAAAAGAAGCTGCAATAGGAATAAAAACGACAAAGAGTATCATAGAAAATGCGCAAAATTAAAGAATAATAATGCAAAGCAAACTCAAATTTCTTGATATCTTTTGGTTTTATACCCGATATCTGAAAAAATGTTCATAAAACTTTAAAAAAAGCACTTGCAAAATTACAAATGAACTGGTATCCTATTTAATATTCAGAGGATGATTTTTGAGAATGCATAAGATGGCGAATGGGCGCCAAGAGGGCGCCTGTTTTTACAACCAGATAACTTAGTACAGTGAAGCAGTACAACAGTATCAAGTCGATGCAGAGAAAGCAATCTTCTACGAAATACGAAAGGAGAAAGTTATGAAAAAGTTTCTTGCACTGATTCTTGCACTTGTCATGGCTCTGTCTGTAGCAGCCTGTGGCAGCGATGCAGGCAGCAGTACGACTGCGGCAAACGGCGGTGAGACCGCTGGAGCTGGCGAGACTGTCGGTACAGGTGATAATACCGGAAGCGACTCGTCTGATATCTATGGCGGCGTAGCCATTCAGGAAGGAGGCACCTTTGTTATCGGCGCTTCTGGAGATCCGCAGAGCTTCAACCCGGACTACCTGTCGGATGACAATCTGTGGCCCATTGCTCAGAATATTTTCAATCGTCTGGTAAAACTGACTGCCGCTGATACGGTTATTCCCGATCTGGCGGAGTCCTGGGAGTTCTCCGACGATGGCATGACTCTGACTTTTCATTTGAGAGAGGGCGTCAAGTGGCATGACGGCATAGATTTTACTTCCGCCGACGTTAAGTGGACTTATGACACCATTATCAACGAAAGCTGGAACAGATCCACGAGCCTGGAGTCTGTGGACTCTATTGAGTGTCCCGATGACAACACGGTTGTTTTCAATCTGAACGCTGCCGATGTGACCATTATCTCCAAGCTTGGCTGGTACGGCATGTTTATCCTGCCTCAGCATCTGTATGAGGGACAGGACCCCGCCACCTGCGAGGCAGCTACCACCAATCCGGTAGGTACCGGCCCCTTTAAGTTCGAGTCTTATGAGAACGGCGTGGGCACCGTCCTGGTCAAGAATGAGGAGTATTGGGGAGACGAACCCAATCCCGATGAGCTGATTTTTGCTATTTATTCCGATCAGGATTCCATGTATCAGGCGTTTTTGAACGGCGAGATCGATCTGATGAACGGCAGCCTTCCTACGGCCAATGTTCACGATCTGGATGAGGACCCGAATTACCATGTTCTTGCACAGCTTGGCCAGAACCGTACTTATATCACCTTCAATTTTGAAGATCCCGATTTCGGCAAGCAGGAGGTCCGCAAGGCTGTACAGCTGGCTGTAGACACCCAGGGCATCTATGACCGCGTAGGCGGAGTCGGCGCCAAGGCCGAATATTTTGTATCCCCTGTACAGACCGATTTCGTGGATGAAAATTATGTGCAGCCTGAGCGCAATGTAGAAGAGGCAAGAGCTCTGCTGGAATCCGCCGGTTATACGGCTGACGCGGACGGCTTCTATATCCATGCAACGATGGATGTATTTGAGGATGGTAACTTTGCCAATATTGCTCAGATCGTCAAGGCGAACCTGGCGGAGGCCGGTATCGACATTACCATCAATATGATGGAAATTTCGGCCTGGACAGAGAAGGTGCAGCAGAACAAAAACTTCTCCATCACCATGCTGGCCGGTTATCAGGGTCCTGACATTTCCGGTCTGGCCGGACGTATTCAGACAAACGGAGCAACCAACCTGGGCGGCTACAGCAATGAAAGAGTTGACGAGCTCTTTGCCCTCAGCAATGTAGAGACGGATCTTACGCAGAGAGCCGCTTACTACAGCGAAATCCAGCAGATCATGTCTGAGGACATTCCGATGGTCTTCCTGCTGGACAACGGCTATCGCTATGCGATCCCCAACGAGATCCTGGGTTCTCCCTATGAGATGACGGACCGCGCTGCTTCCAGCGAGTATACCTATCTCGCCCGCGCAGCGGAATAAGCATTGAATAGAAAAGCTAAATGAGTGACGGAAAAAGTCCGATGTTTCCTGTCGGACTTTTTCTTACATTCGATTTGAATCTTATAGAGGAGGATGATAGAATGAAACGATACATTCTGAAACGAGTTCTGACAGGTATTGTCATCGTGCTGGTCTCCGTGTGCATCAATTTCGTGCTGATCCGCTGTGCCCCCGGCGATCCGGTTCGCATTCTGGCCGGCCTGGATGATCCCAATGAAGACCAGATTGCGGTATTGACTGCTCAGTATGGGTTGGACAAGTCGATTCCGGAACAGTTTGTCGTTTATATCGGCAATGTATTGCACGGTGATTTCGGCTTTTCTTATGTGAATCAAAAACAGGTCATCGATCTGATCAGCGAAAAGGTGTTCCCTACGCTTTTGCTGTCCTTGTCTGCTCTGACGATAGCGGTGCTGGGCGGCACGCTTTTGGGAATATACTGCGCGCGCAAGAACGGCAAACTGATAGACAAGCTTATGTGTACGGTTTCCTATGTTTTTGACGCGACCCCCAGTTTCTGGCTGGGCCTGATGCTGATTCTGATTTTTGCTTCCTGGCTGGGCATCCTGCCTACCTCCGGAATGGAAAATCTGCGCGGACATTATACCGGCATGCGCCGTGTGTTGGATATTTTGCAGCACTTGGTTCTGCCTGTGGGAACCCTGGCGCTGATTCAGTTCCCCTATTATTTCCGTATCGCCCGGTCCTCCGTGCTGCAGGTTATGTCGGAGGATTTCATCACGACGCTGCGCGCCACCGGTATGAAGGAAAAGAAAATCTTCAACAAGTATGTGCTGCGCAACGCACTGATTCCTACGGTAACGATTCTGGGCTCCAGCCTGGCGTTTTTGCTGTCCGGCTCGGTATATATTGAGACGGTGTTCTCCTGGCCCGGTATGGGACGTCTGCTCTTTGATTCCATTGGCAAGCGCGATTATCCTGTACTTTCCGGTATCTACCTGATCCTGGCCATAACCGTTGCGGTGATGATGATTCTGGTGGATGTGGTGTACAGTCTGATCGATCCGCGAATCAAATACGACTAGGAGGAGGCCATATGAAGAAAAAATTAACTGCTTTTGGCAAGGAACTAAGGCGTAATTCTCAGCTGCGGACTGGCCTGATTCTTCTGGCGATTCTTTTGATCGGAGCAATTGGAGCCCCTGTTTTTGCAACGCATGATCCTTTCGCTCTGTATGACAGCATCCGGGTTGCCCCCGGCACCGATGGATTTATCTTCGGCACCGATGCTCTGGGACGCGATATATTCAGTCAGGTACTCTATGGCGCGCAGACTTCGTTGAAGATCGGCGTTATCGCCGCTTCCATTTCCGCCATCGTGGGAACTTTGATCGGCGGCATCGCCGGCTATTTCGGCGGCGTGGTGGACAAGGTTATCGTAGAGTTTATTAATATCTTCGTTATGACCCCGTCCTTTTTCCTGATTCTGATTATTGTTGCTATCTACGGCAGCGATATTCGCTATGTAATGATCGTTATCGGACTGACCTCCTGGCCCAGCAATGCCAGGCTGATGCGCGCTCAGGCTATTTCCCTGCGCCAGCGCACCTTCATCAAATCAGCCCAGGCCATTGGCGTAAGCCGGCTGAGCATTATGTTCAAGCATATTATTCCCAATGGTATCTTCCCGATCATTGCCAATACGACCATGCAGATTTCCGGCGCTATCCTGACGGAGGCTGGCCTGTCCTTTTTGGGTCTGGGCGATCCCAATATCGTCAGCTGGGGCCAGATGATCAGCGCAGGCAAGACCTACCTGACCAAGGCTCCCTGGATATCTGCCATTCCCGGCATCTTTGTGGTCATCACCGTTCTGACCTTCTTCCTCATTGGTGAAGGCCTGAACCGCTTCATCTCTCCGAAGATGGAAAACAATAAATAAGGAGGAGAGGCAGATGGCATTATTAGAGATCAAAAACTTAAATATTACCTATAAGATGAAAGACAAATCCGTCTATGCCGTTCAGGACGCCAGCCTGAAGCTGGAACCCAGAGACGCCGTCGGCATCGTGGGCGAATCCGGCTCCGGCAAATCCACCCTTGCCATGGGGGTATTGCGGCTGCTGCCCAAAACTGCGGTGACGGAGGGCGAGGCTCTCTTTGAGGGCAGAAACCTTCTGACTCTGACTCCGGACGAGCTGTCCCAGGTTCGCTGGAACGAGATATCCGTTGTTTTTCAGAAGTCCATGAACGCTTTGAGCCCTGTGCATAAGATCGGCAAGCAGATGGAGGACGTCTATCTGATTCATCGTCCCAAGGCGTCCAAAACTGAGATCCGTGAGAGAATCTATGAGCTTTTCCGCATTGTAAATCTTTCGGAGCGGGTATACGAGCTGTATCCCCATGAGCTGTCCGGCGGTATGATGCAGAGAATCTCCATTGCTCTGAGCCTGATTCTCAACCCCAAGCTTCTGGTATTGGATGAGGCCACTACGGCTCTTGACGTAGTAACCCAGAGCCAGATTCTGCGCGAGATCATGCAGCTGCAGGAGCAGTTCCATCTGACCCGCCTGATGATTACCCACGATGTATCCGTGGTGGCGTCCACCTGCAACAAAGTAGTGGTAATGTACGCAGGCCGCATTATGGAGAAGGGTCATGTGGAGGATGTGCTGGTAAATCCGAAACATCCTTACACCCAGGGCCTGCTCAAGTCCTTCCCCTCGTTCCACGGGGAGAAAACGGACCTGCGGGGTATCCCCGGCTCGCTGCCGGATCTGTCGGTGCGTCCCACCGGCTGTGTGTTTGCGCCCCGCTGTCCCTATGCGACAAAGGAATGCTCCGAACGGATACCGGAGCTTAAAGAAACCGGCAACGGCGAACACAGCTGGCAGGTAGCCTGCCACAGGAATGGGAGGTGAGCGCGATGAGTCTGGAAGTGAATAAGACCACAATGGAAGACGATGAAAATTACGTCATTCAGTTAAATGACGTAAAGAAATGGTACATCCAGAAGAAGGTCCAGAAAAAGGATGGAAAGACCGAGCGCAAGCAGCAGATCAAGGCTGTGGACGGCGTCAGCTTCAGCCTGAAAAAAGGCGAGACTCTGGGAGTCATCGGCGAGTCCGGATGCGGCAAGTCTACTCTGGGACGGCTGCTGATCCATCTGGAGGACCCTACAGGCGGAGAGATCCGGCTGTTTGGAGAGCCCAGCGACCGGCTTTTGAGGAAAGACCCGCTGAAGTTCAGACGCAATTGCCAGATGATTTTCCAGAATCCCTTTGATACCTTTGACCCCCGCTATACGCTGCGCAAAATCCTGATGGAGCCTTTGAAGCTTCACAACATCGGAGCTACGCCGGAGGAGCGGCTGGATCTGATGCTGGAAATACTGGAGAAGAGCGGTCTGACGCCGGCGAAGGACTATCTGGACCGGCATACGCACGAGCTGTCCGGCGGTCAGCTGCAGCGTATTGCCATTCTTCGCTCCATGCTTTTGAATCCCAGCTTTGTCGTGGCTGATGAGCCGGTGTCCATGCTGGACGTTTCGGTTCGTGCCGACATTATTAATATGCTGGAAACTCTGGTCAAGGAGAAGAATACCGCGCTGGTCTTTATCAGTCATGATATCGCCACGACCCGCTATATTTCGGACAAGGTGGCGGTGATGTATCTGGGCCGTATCGTGGAGATGGGGCCTACCGACGAGGTTCTGCACAATCCTCAGCATCCCTACACCAAGGTGCTGATCTCCAACTGTGCTTCGCTGAATCCTCTGGAGAGGCAGGAGGCCATCGAGATTCAGGGCGAGCCGCCCACACCAATCAATACGGGTCCCGGCTGCTATTTTGCACCCCGGTGCTATTGTGCAGAAGAAGGCTGCAGCAGGGAATATCCGCCTCTGGTGGATATTGGCGGAGGCCATCTGGTGTCCTGCTGTAAATGCTGCGGCGTGTAAATCCTATAATCGGAGAAAAATGAGGGGAAGAATATGAGAGATTTTACAAAGCTGATTGAAAATGTACCGGATTATAAAGAATTTCTCACAGTGGCCGAATTAGACGAGAGTACCTTCCGCCTGGCGAAGGAGTATCCCGATGTGGTTTCGGTCTTTGAAGCCGGAAAGTCCCGGAAAGGGCATCCGATCTATTGTCTTAAAATTGGAAACGGCAGTAAAAATGCTTTTCTGTTTGGCTGTCCCCATCCCAATGAGCCGATGGGCTGCATGATGCTAGAGTATTTGTCCAGAGCTCTGGCCGAGGATGATGAGCTGCGCAGGGATCTTGATTATACCTGGTATATGATCAAGAGCATCGACGTGGACGGCACCATGCTCAACGAGAAGTGGTTCAAAGGTCCTTTTACACTGACCAATTATGCCCGCAATTACTTCCGGCCGGCCGGATATGAGCAGGCAGAATGGACCTTCCCCTTCTCCTACAAGAATTACACCTTTGACAAGCCGATTCCGGAGACGCAGGCTCTGATGAAGATCATCGACGAGGTGAAGCCCACCTTTATGTATTCTCTGCACAATTCCGGCTTTGGCGGAACCTACTGGTATCTGACCAAGGAACTGCCTCAGATCTGGGATAAGCTTCATGAGGCCAGCCGTAAGCAGAACATTCCTCTGCATCTGGGAGAACCAGAGGTCAATTATATCACGCCTTATGCTCCGGCCATTTTCCCGCTGATTGATCAGAAGGATACCTATGATTACTATGAGAAATTTGCGGATGTGCCTCCGGAGACCCTGATGAGCGCCGGAGGCAGCAGCGGCGGCTATGCCGGCAAATACGGTACGGTGACGCTGGTGACGGAGCTTCCCTATTTCTTTGAAGAGAGAATTCAAAGCGACCGCGAGATGCCCTTCACCCGGAGAGAAGCAGCTGTCAAGAAGCTTGATTTTAACCGGGACAATTACGAGGCGATCCGCGGCTATTATGAGCAGATCCGTCACCTGATTTCCGGCGACAATCCCTTTGCCAAGATGGTAGAGCTGTCCCTGGATCATGGGCTGAAAAACTATGAGGCGGAAAAGTCCTTTGTCGAGACCAGCGAGGATTATGCGGGTCCCTGCAAGGAATCGGAGGCCTTTGACAATCTGGATCTGCCCAAGTTCTTCTCCCTCTTTATGTGGACGCTGACCATTCGTTCCTGCGAGCACGAGCTGGAAAAGGAGCACAGCCCCCAGGAGAAGGAGCTGCTGCGCAAGGTCCACGATCAGTGCGAGGAAGAGTTTGCAAAGAGAGCAGAGGCCGCAGAGCGGGATATTCATTATGAGGTGACTCCCATCAAGAAGCTGGTCAGCATTCAGCTGGAGAGCGGCCTTATTGTGGCTGACTGCCTGAATCCAAAGGAGGCGTGACGAAAATGGCAGAATTAAAAAATTATTATATGGCTGTGGAGAGCAGAGGAGGCGTCTGGACTGGTGAGGATGAGATCGCCTATCTGAGCGACAAAAGCGGCGTAAGCCAGATCTGGAAAATATCTTTGTCCGATCGTACCCCCAGACAGCTCACTTTTTACAAAGAGAGAATCTGGCGGCTGGCAGCGGCGGCCAATGGCAAGGATCTGCTTTTTGCCACCGATCTGGGCGGCAACGAGCAGGAGCAGATCTATCTGTTAAAGGACGGCGCCGGCGAGGCGGTGGATCTGACCCGGGACGGCAGCTCTCGCTTTTATCTGGGAGGTACCAACGCAGCCTCCGATACAGTCTATTTTTCCTGCAATCAGAGAGATAAGGCCAGCTTTGATATCTGCAAGCTGAAAATCGGTACGGACCAGATCGAAACCGTTCTGGAAAATCATGATAACTACAATACGCCGGCCAGCGTCTCCCCGGACGGAAAATACATGCTTTACAATAAGTTAAAGGGAATGTCCGACAACCGGATGTATATCATCGATATGGAGACGGGAGAGAGCCATGATCTCTATCCGGAGGGAAGCTTTGCCCAGTACGGCGATACAGCCTGGAAGCCGGACAGCAGCGGATTTTTCGTCACCACCGATGAGGACAGTGAGTTCGAGTATGTGGCCTACTATGATGTGGCCGCCGGAAAGCTTACCGACGTCTACCATGCGGAGTGGGACGTCAGCGCTGTGGCCCTGAGCCGCGACGGCAAGTACCTGGCTATGGTGGTCAATGCCGACGGTTACGGAGAGTTCCGAATCATGGACCTGGATACCGGAAACCTTATCTCGGCGCCCCGTCCGCCCAAGGGCTTTATCTACACCTATGCGGGCATGGACTGGTCTCCTTCGGGTCACAAGCTGCTGTTCTCCTTCTCCAGCGGCAGCCGTCCGGTGGGGCTGTGGGTGCTTGATCTGGACGCCGACAGCGTCTACGCCGTCACCGACAGCCATATTGACGGCATCAGCAAGGACGAGCTGGTAGAGCCCAAGCTCTGTGAATTCCATTCCTTTGACGGACTGCGGGTGCCTTACTGGCTGTATCAGGCTCCGGGGACGGCCGGCAAGCCTGGCCCTGTTGTGCTGGAGATTCACGGCGGTCCTGAGGGACAGGAGTTCCCGATGTACTCGCCTCTGATCCAGTATCTGGCCGGTCAGGGATTTACCGTAGTGGCTCCCAATGTCCGCGGCAGCGTGGGCTACGGCAAGAAATACCATCACCTGGATGATGTGGAGAAGCGTCTGGACAGCGTACACGATGTGGCCTGCCTGGTTGAGCATCTGATTCAGACCGGAGTGGCAAGGCCTGAGAGCATCGCCGTCATGGGCGCCAGCTACGGCGGCTATATGACTCTGGCCAGCATTACCAATTATCCGAAGCTCTGGGCGGCAGCCATCGATACGGTGGGTATGTCCGATCTGGAGACCTTCCTGGAGAATACGGCGGAGTACCGCCGCGCTCACAGAGAGTCTGAGTACGGCAGTCTGGCCCGCGACAGAGAGACGCTGCGCCGCGTTTCCCCGATTCACAAGGTGGATCAGATCGAAGCGCCTCTGATGGTAATCCACGGAGCCAACGATCCCCGCGTGCCGGTCAGCGAGGCCGATCAGATTGTCGCCAGCCTGGAAAAGAGGGGCGTAGCGGTCAAATATCTGCGTTATCCCGATGAAGGTCACGGTCTGACCAAGCTCAAGAACAAGCTGGACTGCTATCCTCAGGTGGCGGCCTTCCTGAAAGAGCATTTGATGTAAAGGATATAAAGAATTCAAAAATCCCTTTTCGATTCCTCCGTTTTGTGGTATCATAGTTCAAACTCTATGGACAATGCCAAAGAACAGATACAGGAGGAAAGAGAATGCTTCGGATTCTGGCTGTCATTGATATGCAGAAGGATTTTATCGACGGAAGTCTGGGAACGCCGGAGGCGGCGGCTATCACCGCCCCTCTGGCTTCTTTTGCTGCAAACTGGGAGGGACCGGTGATTTTTACCCGGGATACCCACGGTGCAGATTATCTGAATACACAGGAAGGACGCAGGCTGCCGGTGCCTCATTGTCTGAAGGACAGCGAGGGCTGGCAGCTTGCCGGCCCGTTGGAGGAGGTGCGCCGGTCCCGAAACTGCCCGGTTTTTGACAAGGAAACCTTCGGCAGCCGCTCTTTGGGAGAATATCTGGCTCTGCAAAATGAGCTCTGGGGAGTGGAAGAGGTGGTCCTGACCGGCGTATGCACCGATATCTGTGTTATTTCCAATGCTCTGTTAATTAAAGCTTTTCTGCCGGAAACTACGGTGTCCGTGATTTCTTCTCTGTGCGCCGGCGTAACGCCGCAGTCTCATGGGGTGGCGCTGGAGGCCATGAAGGCCTGTCAGATCGACGTTAGATAACCGGAGACAGCCTGAAATAACCGGTTTACGACCGGCTTGTTTCCATGGCTTTAAGCCAAAAGAAAGAAAAAATAAAGAAAATATCAAAAAGTTCTTGCAAAATCAAAAACAATCTGGTATCCTATACCCATTCAGAGGATTGTTTTTAATATTGTTCAGATGGCGGATGGGCGTCAAAACGACGCCCATTTTTTGCAATCCTATTACTTTAACGGGGTAAAGTGATAATACAATGCCACGACAATATGCAGAGGCTGTCTCTGGATCGAAAACGGAAAGGAGAGAAGATTATGAAAAAGTTTCTTGCACTGATTTTATCACTGGCTATGCTGCTGTCGCTTGCTGCCTGCAGCAGTAACGCGGACACTGGCACTGCCGCTCCTACAGAAGGCGCCGGAACGGAAAGCGCGCAAGGCCAAGAAACAGACGGCGGCGAAGGGGAGGCCGCGGATACTTCGGATATCTACGGCGGAGTAGCCGTTCAGGAGGGCGGCACCTTCGTTATCGGCGCCAGCGGTGATCCTCAGAGTTTTAACCCGGATTATCTGTCCGACGATTATCTGTGGCCCATTGCCCAGAACATGTTCAACCGTCTGGTCAAGCTGACCACGGAGGATACGGTCATTCCCGATCTGGCGGAGTCCTACGAATTTTCCGAGGATGGAATGACCCTGACCTTCCATTTAAGAGAAGGCGTCAAGTGGCATGACGGCGTGGATTTCACCTCTGCCGATGTAAAATGGACCTATGATACCATTATCGCAGAGAGCTGGAACAAATCCACCAGCCTGGAGTCTGTGGAGTCCATCGAGTGTCCCGATGACAATACTGTCGTCTTTAATCTGAAAACTCCCGATGTGACCATCATTTCAAAGCTGGGCTGGTATGGTCTCTTCATTCTGCCGCAGCATCTGTATGAGGGGCAGGACCCGGCTACCTGCGAGGCAGCCACCACCAATCCGGTAGGCACCGGTCCTTTCAAATTCGAGTCCTATGAGACCGGCGTGGGCGTTACACTGGTAAAGAATGAAGATTACTGGGGAGACGAACCCAATCCCGACGAGCTGATTTTTGCTATTTACAGCGATCAGGATTCCATGTATCAGGCTTTCTTAAATGGCGAGATCGATATAATGGGCAGCAGCGTACCGGTTGCCAATGTGGGCGATCTGGACGGCAACGATGCTTACCGTACCTTTACGCAGCTGGCTCAGAACCGTACCTATATCACATTTAATTTCTCGGACCCCGATTTCAGCAAGGTGGAGGTGCGCAAGGCCATTGAACTGGCGATAGACCGCGAAGGTATCTTTACCCGTGTGGGCGGAGCCGGAGCAGCAGCTGAATACTATGTGTCTCCTTTGCAGACGGATTATGTGGATGAGAGCATAACCATTCCGGACCGTAATGTGGAGGAAGCAAGAGCCCTGCTGGAATCTGCCGGTTACACCCTGGATGCGGACGGCTATTATCTGCATGCTACGCTGGATGGCTTTGAGTCCGGCAACTTCTCCGACATTGCTCAGATTGTCAAGGCTAATCTGGCTGAGGCGGGCATCGATCTCACCATCAACATGATGGAGTATTCCGCCTGGGGCGACAAGGTAAAGGTCAACCAGAACTTCTCCATTACCATGCTGGCCGGTTATCAGGGCCCCGATATCTCCGGTCTGGCCGGACGTATCCAGTCCGACGGCAGCTCCAACTTCGGCGGTTACTCCAACGAGAGAGTGGATGAGCTTTTCGCCCTCAGCAACGTAGAGACCGACGTGACGCAGCGGGCAGCCTACTACAGCGAGATTCAGCAGATTATGGCCGATGAAGTGCCCATGGTACTCCTGCTGGAGAACGGCGGCGAATACGCCTTCCCTAATAACGTACTGGGTACGCCTTATGATCTGCCGGAGCTGGCAGCCTCCAGTGAATATACATATCTGGCCTTTACCGCGGAATAATAGAGGGCAAGTATCATAACGAAACGAGAACAGTATTAAAAATCGAATTAAAAAACGAAATAGTTCTTGCAAAATGTCTGACAATCTGGTATCCTATACTTATTCGAGGGGTGTTTTCCATATTGTACAGATGACAAGTGGACGCCGGAAACGGCGTCCATTTTTTGCACCCGAATCTTTTATCGCGATAAAGCGGCAGTGCAGTGCCATGTCGATATGCGAAAGCCCTCCAGAATGCGTAATGAAAGGAGAGAAGAATACTATGAAAAAGTTCCTTGCACTGATCCTGGCACTTGCTATGCTGCTTTCCATGGCAGCCTGCGGCGGCGATGCCAATACGGATGCAACGGCTGCTCCGGACGGCACCGGTACGAGTGAGCCGGCACAAGGGGATGCGTCTGTGGACACCTCCGACATTTATGGAGGCGTAGAGATCCAGAAGGGCGGCACCTTTGTCATTGGAGCCAGCGGCGACCCTCAGAGCTTCAACCCGGACTACCTGTCCGACGACTATCTGTGGCCCATCGCCCAGAACATGTTCAACCGTCTGGTTAAGCTGACCACCTATGATACGGTTATTCCCGACCTGGCTGAGTCCTGGGAATTCTCCGAGGATGGCATGACCCTGACCTTCCACTTAAGAGAAGGCGTCAAGTGGCATGACGGCGTGGATTTCACCTCTGCCGATGTAAAATGGACCTATGACACCATCATTGCAGAGAGCTGGAACAAATCTACCAGCCTTGAGTCTGTGGAGTCTATTGAGTGCCCCGATGATAATACGGTAGTCTTTAATCTGAAGGTTCCCGATGTAACCATTATCTCCAAATTGGGCTGGTATGGCCTCTTTATCCTGCCGCAGCATCTGTATGAGGGACAGGATCCGGCCACCTGCGAGGCAGCTACCACCAAGCCGGTAGGCACCGGCCCTTTCAAGTTTGAGTCCTATGAGACAGGCGTGGGCGTAACCCTGGTGAAAAACGAAGAGTTCTGGGGGGACGAGCCCAATCCCGATGAGCTGATCTTCGCTATTTACAGCGATCAGGATTCCATGTATCAGGCTTTCTTAAACGGCGAGATCGATGTAATGGGCACCAGCATTCCTGTAGCCAACGTGGGCGATCTGGACGGGGATGAGAATTACCGCGTGTTTACTAAGCTGTTCCAGAACCGTACCTACATCACCTTTAATTTCTCAGATCCCGACTTCAGCAAGGTAGAGGTGCGCAAGGCCATTGAGCTGGCGATTGACCGTCAGGGCATTTTTGACCGTGTAGGCGGAGGCGGAGCTGCAGCTGAATACTATGTATCTCCTTTGCAGACGGATTATGTGGATGAAAATATCAGAATCCCGGACCGCAATGTAGAAGAGGCGAGAGCCCTTCTGGAATCCGCAGGCTATACCCAGGATGCGGACGGCTTCTATCTGCATACCCAGCTGGACGGCTTTGAGGACGGCAATTTTGCCAATATTGCACAGATCGTCAAAGCAAACCTGGCTGAGGCCGGCATTGACGTTACAATCAATATGATGGAATATTCGGCCTGGAGCGACAAGGTAAAGACCAATCATAACTTTACAATTACCATGCTGGCCGGTTACCAGGGTCCCGATATCTCTGGTCTGGCCGGACGTATCCAGTCCAACGGCAGCTCCAACATGGGCGGCTACAGCAATGAGAGAGTAGACGAGCTCTTCGCCCTCAGCAATGTGGAGACCGACGTAACGCAGAGAGCAGCCTACTACAGTGAGATCCAGCAGATCATGGCTGACGAAGTGCCTATGGTAATGCTGCTGGAGAACGGCGGCGAGTATGTATTCCCCAGCAACGTGGTGGGTACTCCTTACGATCTGCCTGAGCTGGCGGCTTCGGACGAGTATACCTATCTTGCCTTTACGGCAGAATAATGGCAGGGAAGTACCCTGTAAAAAAGGTCTTTGTCAGTGGATGGTTTCATCTGCTGTAAAGAAATCTTAAAAATTTATAAATTGACACAAAGCCCTCTCGTATGTATTATTAGTTTAATACACGAGGGGGCTTTTTTCCGGCTCGGTTTTGTGTATTGACTGCAAACAGAGGAGAAAGGGGAATATTATGCTTCAGATTATAGACTTATCAAAAAGCTACCGTAAGACTTTGGCAGTAGACCGGGTGAGCTTCACCGTTCCCGACGGCACGGTGGGTATTCTTCTGGGGCCCAATGGCGCAGGCAAGTCCACAATTATCAAAAGTGTAGCCGGGCTTCTGCGCTTCGACGGAGCGATCTCCATCCAGGGAATCCCCAATCGGGAACTGGAGGCCAAAAAGGTATTTGGATACGTACCGGAGATTCCAGCCCTTTTTGACGCGCTGACGGTACGGGAACATATCGAATATGTCCGCCGCGCTTATCACAGCGATATCACCGATGAGGAAATCAATGCTTATTTAAGACGCTTTGAGCTTTATGATAAGCAGGATAAGCTGGGCAATGAGCTGTCCAAGGGCATGATGCAGAAGGTCAGCATCTGCTGCGCTCTGGCGGTAAAGCCGCGGGTGCTGATGCTGGATGAGCCCATGGTGGGTCTGGACCCGCAGGCGATCAAGGAATTAAAGGAGATTGTGCTGGAGTTAAAGGCGCAGGGCGTTACTTTGCTGATCAGCACGCATATGCTGGAGATGGTAGACGATCTGTGGGATGAGGTTTTTATTATGGACAAGGGGCATATCCTGGCTACTTACACCAGAGAGGAGGCAGGGGACAAGGACCTGGATGCCATTTTCTTTGGCGCTACGGCAGCGGAACACAGGGAAGAGGAGGAAGAAGCATAAGATGAGCGCTTTGATCTATATTGTCCGGCGCAGCCTTATCAACCGGCTGAAAAACCGTCTGCGCCGTCCGCTGACATATGTATCGGTTATTTTTATCATCCTTTATGTTTGGATGCTTTTTGGCTCCTTTGGGACGATCTTTGAGAATTTCACCGTGACGGGGGAGGAAGCCTATGTGCTGCTGCTGTCCTTCTTTATTGTGTGGACCATCCCCATGTCCTTTTTGTCCTATGCCAGAAAGCGGGGACTGGCCTTTAAACACAGCGACGTTCATTTTGTTTTTTCCGCGCCGATCAGTCCCAAGCTGATTTTGCTTTATGCACATATGAAAATGCTGCCGGCCTCCCTGCTGATCAACCTGATTGTGACCATAGGCGGAACAATCTGGTTTGATATATCGCCGCTGAAGATGCTTTTGTTCTTCTTGGTCGTCTTTCTTATAGAGAATATCCTGGAGGCCTCTCTGATACTCCTGATATTTGGCAGTGAATCCCTGGGAGAAAAAGGCTCCAAAGGGATTCGCGGCCTCATTTGGGCCTGCGTCATCTTCATGATTCTGCTTTTGATCTCGCAGATATTTACGCAGCCCTTCGGCTGGCAGATGGTGGCGGATACGCTGGCCCATCCCCTTTTGCAGCTGATTCCGGTGATCGGCTGGAATATCGCATTTATTCGCCTGCTCCTTTTGGGGCCCGATACCATCAATCTGATCTGCGCCGCTCTCTATCTGATCGCGGCTGTGGCGGCTCCCATTGCCGCCTGGAGGATGAAATGTACCGGCGAATATTTCGAGGATGCCATGACTTTTGCCGATGAATATGAGGAGACGCTGAAGCGCAAAAAGAGCGGAACGATGGAAGGCTCCGCACGCAAAAAAAAGTTCAAAAAAGCCCAGGTGGTTTACCGGGGCGGCGGAGCAAAGGCTATTTTCTACCGTCAGCTTCTGGAGTACAAAAAGAGCCGCTTCTTTCTGCTCAACTACAACAGCTTTATCCTGCTGGGCATCAGTATCATTGCAGCGGCGGCGGCGGTCCTGGGTATCTTTTCTTTTGACGATATGGGACTGGGCGAGGCAGCTGTATTTATCCTGCCCGGAATCAGCGCATACATGACCTTTATCTTCAGCGGAGTGACGCCCAAATGGAGCGCGGAGCTGAAAAATCCCTACACCTTCCTGCTGCCGGACACTCCTTTTCGCAAGCTGTGGTATTCAACCCTTCTTGAACATGTGAAGGCGCTGATGGATGGAGCTTTTCTGTGCGTCCCCCTGGGTATCGTCATGGGACTTACGCCGGTTCAGATCCTTTTGTGCATTCTGATATACGCCTGCCTTCAGGCCAACCGTCTCTATATTTCCATGGTCTGCGACGGAATCCTGAGCCCTCTGTTCGGCAATTTTGGACTGTCGCTGATACGTATGAGCGGACAGGGAATCATCATGGTCCTGGGGATCATCGGAGCGGTCGTCGGAACCGTTTTGCTGGGACCGGAAGCAGGCTTTTTGATCCTGATTGCCATTGCCGTAGTCTTCTCGCTGCTTTTGGCCCTGCTGGGCTCCATACTGTTTGGCAAAATGGAGAGTCTGGAAAACTATTAAATTATTAATTATCCCGCGAACCTTTAGAGAAAAGGCAGCCGCAGCTGTTCATAGTCCTCGGACTTTGGGTCGTCCATCTGCTCCCGGGTCAGAGCAGGCTCGTGCGCAGCGTCCCGGTGCAGAAGAGACAGGGCATAGGTCTCGTCGGTAAGCCACCGGGCAAGCTCATCTGCGCGCAGGACTACCGGCTGGCGGTCATGGACATCAAGCATGGCTTCTCCTGCCGCTGTGGTCAAAATTACAAAGCGGCCGCCGGTTTCCGTAAGATCGTAGAGGCCTGCCATGTATAAAAGCTCTGTGCCGGGCCTGCGAAAACGATATTTTATTTTTGTTCCGCTGTGACTCCATTCATAAAAGCCGGTGGAAGGAACGGCGCAGCGGCCGGCTGAAAGCCGCCTGCAAAACATGGGCCGTTCGTCTGCGGTTTCGGAGCGGGCGTTGATAATAAGGCCGGAACCCTTGGGCGAAAGAAAGCCCCAGGTCATGAAATCCGCCTGAATTTCTCCGCCCTGCATACGCAGAATCGGAGCCGTATCCGACGGAAAAATCTCCCCGGACGGGGCCGTAAGGCCCTGTCTTTTTTCTGCCAGCCCGATCAGGCTGCTCAGCTCATAGCTCTGTTTTTTCCAGGCCCATTCGTATCTTCCGCACATAGTGAATTCCTTTCTATGGTGAATTTCTGCCAAATTTCATGGTGGATGCTTTTTTTGTGTCAAATCGCCCCGTATGCAGGCTGCAAAACGGGGCGATTATAGGATAACCAATTATTTCTGCATCTAATCTCTGAAAGGGCCGCAGGGCTCTTACAGCTGAGGACCGGCGGGAACCAAAGCCTTGCCGGCTTCATTGCTTTCGTACTTGACGAAATTCTTCTGGAAGCGGGAAGCCAGATCCTTGGCCTTTGCCTCCCAATCAGCCGCATCGGCATAGGTGTCGCGAGGGTCCAGAATCTGCGAATCAACGCCGGGCAGTTCGGTAGGCACCTCGAAGTTAAAGTAAGGAATGGTCTTGGTAGGAGCGCTGCCGATGGAACCGTCCAGAATCGCATCGATGATGCCGCGGGTATCCTTGATGGAGATACGCTTGCCGGTGCCGTTCCAGCCGGTGTTGACCAGATATGCCTTGGCGCCGCTCTCCTTCATGCGCTTTACCAGCTCCTCTGCATACTTGGTGGGATGCAGCTCCAGGAAAGCCTGTCCAAAGCAGGCGGAGAAGGTAGGAGTGGGCTCAGTAATGCCGCGCTCCGTGCCGGCCAACTTGGCAGTGAAGCCGGACAGGAAATAGTATTCGGTCTGCTCAGGGGTCAGGATGGAGACCGGAGGCAGTACGCCGAAGGCGTCGGCCGACAGGAAGATGACGTTCTTTGCCGCGGGCGCTGCCGACACGGGGCGGACGATCTTTTCGATGTGGTCGATGGGGTAGGAGACGCGGGTATTCTCCGTAACGCTCTTATCGTCGAAATCGATCTTGCCGTTCTCATCCAGAGTCACGTTCTCCAGAAGGGCGTTGCGCTTGATGGCATTGTAGATGTCGGGCTCAGAATCCTTGTCCAGGTTGATGACCTTGGCATAGCAGCCGCCCTCAAAGTTAAAGATACCGTTATCATCCCAGCCGTGCTCATCGTCGCCGATCAGCAGACGCTTGGGATCGGTGGAAAGGGTGGTCTTGCCGGTACCGGACAGTCCAAAGAAGATAGCCGTATTTTCGCCGTTCATATCGGTGTTGGCGGAGCAGTGCATCGAAGCAATGCCCTTTAACGGAAGATAGTAGTTCATCATGGAGAACATACCCTTCTTCATCTCGCCGCCATACCAGGTATTGAGAATGATCTGCTCGCGGCTGGTGATGTTGAAGACCACGGCTGTCTCGGAGTTTAAGCCAAGCTCCTTGTAATTGTCCACCTTGGCCTTAGAGGCATTGTATACAACGAAGTCGGGCTCAAAATCTGCAAGCTCCTCCTCGGTGGGGCGGATAAACATGTTCTTTACAAAGTGTGCCTGCCAGGCTACTTCCATGATGAAACGGATCGCCATACGGGTATCCTTGTTGGCACCGCAGAAAGCATCCACAACAAACAGGCGCTTATTGGACAGCTCTTTCAGAGCGATCTCCTTAACCGCATTCCAGGTCTCGACCGAAGCGGGATGGTTGTCATTCTTGTACGCATCGGAGGTCCACCATACGGTGTCCTTGGAATTCTCATCCATGACGATGAACTTGTCCTTGGGGGAACGGCCGGTATAGATGCCGGTCATGACGTTTACGGCTCCCAGCTCGCTGACCTGACCCTTTTCGTAGCCTTCCAGGCCGGGCTTGGTCTCTTCCTCAAACAGCATCTCAAAAGAGGGATTATAAACAACCTCTGTTGTGCCAGTGATGCCGTACTTGCTCAGATCAATGTTTTTCATCGGGGAAAATGCCTCCTTTACTCTAGTCTTTTTTATGTCAAATAGTAGTATACCTTAATTCTCCAAAAACTTCAATGTACAAAATGGGTGAAAAATGCAAACAAATTATAAAACTTTTATTCCTCAGCTGTAAAATCCGCTGAAAAAGCATCCGATATCGACATTAAAAGGAATGCCGTCAATAAAAAGGCCGCCTTGTAAAAGTCCCCCGCTTGGAGTATAATAACGAAGAAAATACCATGAAACACCATGAAACCTATCACAAAGCATAAGCAAGAAGGAGAGCACAGGGATGAAATGCCGCGAATTTGAATCCAGAATCCCGGCCTATGTCAAGGGCGAGATGGATATGGAAGAGATGCAGGATTTTCTGGAGCACGCTGACAGCTGCGAGGAGTGCTACGGGGAGCTGGAGATCACCTACTCGGTCATGCAGGGTATCCGGCAGCTGGACAGTGAAGACGGCGTGGAAGATGGAGGAGGCACATCCCTGTCGCTGGATTCCAGCCTGTATTTTGCCAGAGAACGAATCAAGCGCTGGACTGCCGGCCGTATATTCAAATATGCTCTGAGCACGGCCGCCTTTTGGAGCGTGCTGTGCGCATTGTGGTTCCAGCTGCGCCTGTGGCTGGTGCAATAGAGGGGAGGCTATATGAGAGAAAAAATCGTTTTGATGGACGGCTACAGCATCTTAAACCGCGCCTTTTATGGGGTGCCAGAGCTGACCAATTCCGCCGGGCTGCATACCAACGCAGTCTACGGCTTCTGCAATATTATGTTCAAAATTCTGGAGGAGGAAAGTCCCCAGTACCTGGCGGTGGCCTTCGATGTAAAGGCTCCTACCTTCCGCCATGAGATGTATGCCCAGTACAAGGGAACCCGCAAACCGATGCCCCAGGAGCTCCATGAGCAGGTGCCTCTTTTAAAGGAGCTGCTGGCAGCCATGGGCATTCCGGCTGTGGAAATGGCCGGAATGGAAGCGGACGATATCATCGGCACTCTGTCGGTGCGCTGCCGCGACCAGGGGCTTGATGTGGTCATCGTTTCCGGCGACCGGGATCTTTTGCAGCTGGCGGATGAGCGGGTGCTGGTACGGATTCCCAAGACCCGTCAAGGAGGCACCGTCATTGAAAATTATTATCCCGATGATGTGCGGGCGCTCTACGGCGTCAGCCCCAGGGAATTTATCGACGTGAAGGCTCTGATGGGCGACAGCTCCGATAATATTCCCGGCGTTCCGTCTATCGGGGAAAAGACTGCCACAGCCATCATAAGCGCCTATCATTCTATTGAAAATGCCCGCGAGCATCTGGAGGAGATAAAGCCTCCCAGAGCCAAAAAGGCCCTGGAAGAGCACTACGATCTGGCGGTCCTCTCCAAAACACTGGCGATGATCCGCCTGGACTGTCCGCTGGATTTTGCGCTGGAACAGGCCAGGCTGGGTGAAATTTATACCAGAGAAGCCTATGAGATCTGCCAAAAGCTGGAGTTTAAATCTCTGCTGAACCGCTTCGGCGACGCGGGGCAGAAAGGGCCGGCGGCCGTTCAGGCGGAGCTGGTTTGCGTAAAAAGCGCGGCGGAAATGAAGGAAATCTTCGGCCGGGCCGAAAAAGCAGAAGAGATCGGCATCGCTCTGGAGGCGGAGCATGGCCATATCCAATATGCCGCCCTGTCCTTCGAGGAGGAAAAAACCTACGTGCTGGAGGCGGAAGCGATCGAAGAGGGAGCTTTGCGCAATGAACTGGAGAAGCTGGCGGCGGATTCTGCCCACAGAGCCGTTACCTTTATCGATGTAAAAAAGGCTTTGAAGGTTATGGATATCCCGGAGACTCCGGAAATCTGCGACGCGGGAATTGCCGCTTATCTTCTGAATCCTCTGAAAAACTCCTATGATTACGACGATTTGGCCCGGGACTATCTGGGCGAGACTCTGCCTTCCCGCAGCGACCTGCTGGGAAAGGGAGTCGGCAAACTTACCGGCGAGGATCGCGCGGAAAAGCTGCGTCAGGCGCTGGCCATGGAGGCCCGGATATGCCGTCAGGTCCGCGGGCGGCTGCTGGCGGAGCTTGCAGATACCGGGATGGACAGACTCTACCGGGAGATTGAGATGCCTCTGGTCTATGCGCTGGACCGCATGGAGAAAGAAGGCGTCCATGTGGAAAAACAGAAGCTTATGGAGTATGGGGAGCGTCTGGCCGGACAGATCACCCGTCTGGAGCAGGAAATCTGGGCCGAAACCGGAGAAACCTTCAATATCAATTCGCCCAAGCAGCTGGGAGAGGTTCTTTTTGGCAAAATGCAGCTGCCCGGGGGCAAAAAGACTAAAACCGGCTACAGCACGGCGGCGGACGTACTGGAAAAACTGGCCCCCGATGTGCCGGTCATAGCCAAGATCCTGGAATACCGGCAGCTGACCAAATTAAAATCCACCTACGCCGACGGACTTTCCGCCTTTATCCAGGAAGACGGGCGGATTCACGGCACCTTCAATCAGACCATCACAGCCACGGGGCGGATCAGCAGCACCGAGCCCAATCTCCAGAATATCCCCGTGCGGATGGAGCTGGGACGGGAAATCCGCAAGGTTTTCGTTCCCAGGGAGGGCTGCCTGTTTGTGGACGCGGATTATTCTCAGATCGAACTGCGGGTGCTGGCTCACATGTCCGCTGATCCGGGACTTATCGAGGCTTACCGGCAGGATCAGGATATCCACCGGATTACCGCCTCCCAGGTGTTTCATATTCCTCTTGAGGAGGTGACGCCTTTGCAGAGGCGCAACGCCAAGGCCGTCAACTTTGGAATCGTCTATGGAATCAGCGCCTTTGGCCTCAGCGAAGGTTTAAGCATATCCCGTCAGGAGGCTCTGGATTACATTGACCGGTATTTTGCCACCTATCCCGGCGTAAAGAAATTCCTGGACGGTCTGGTGGAGCAGGCCAAAAATCAGGGCTATGTGACGACTCTGTACGGCAGGCGCAGGCCGGTGCCGGAGCTTAAATCCTCCAATTTCATGCAGCGCTCTTTTGGAGAGAGAATCGCCATGAATTCTCCGATTCAGGGTACGGCTGCCGATATCATGAAGATTGCCATGATTCGGGTGGATCGGAGGCTTCATGCGGAGGGACTGACCGCGCGGATTATTCTCCAGGTGCATGATGAGCTGCTGGTGGAGACGCCTCTTGAAGAGGAAGAGCAGGTACGGCGCATTCTGAAGGAGGAGATGGAATCGGCGGCGGAGCTGTCGGTAGCTCTGGAGGTGGAGATCGGTGCAGGCCCCAGCTGGTTTGAGACCAAATAAGGGAGTCACTGTACCGGCATCAAAGTACGAAATGAGGACATATGAATATAATAGAAGAACTTTTATCCAACAGAATACTGGTCTGCGGCTGCGTTGCCTGGCTGTGCGCCCAGGTATTAAAAACAGCCATTTACTCCCTGGTCAACCACCGGCTGGATCTGACCCGCCTCTACGGCGACGGAGGAATGCCCAGCGGCCATTCGGCTACGGTAGCCGCCATGGCGACCATGAGCGCTGTGATCTATGGCCTGGGCTCCTTTGAATTTGCGGTGACGCTGCTCTTAGCCATCATCGTCATGCACGACGCCATGGGCGTGCGTCTGGAGACGGGCAAGCAGGCCAAGGTTATCAAAGAGATAGCGGAGCTGATGGAGTCTTTGGGTAAGGACGTTTCCAACGAGGAAAAACTGAAGGAATTTGTAGGCCATACGCCGGTGCAGGTGACGGCGGGCGCCCTTCTGGGAATTATCGTAGCCCTGCTGTGGCCGTGAGCGCCCATCCGACTGACTTTTCCACTGGAAAGGTCAGCCGCGCCATATTGGAGCTGGCTCTGCCAATGACAATGGCTCAGTTAGTCAGCCTCCTCTATAACATTGTGGACCGGATGTACATAGGCAAAATCCCGGGAACCGGAGATATTGCTCTGGCCGGGCTGGGAATCTGTTTTCCCATTATTATGATTCTGAATGCCTTTGCCAATCTCTTTGGGATGGGCGGCTCTCCGCTTTTTTCTATGGAGAGAGGAGCCGGCAATGACGAAGAGGCAAGCCGTCTGATGAACACCTCCTTTGCCATGCTGGTGCTCACCGGGCTGGCGCTGATGACGGTCTGTCTGATCTTTTTGAAGCCTATTTTATATCTGTTCGGTGCCAGCGACGCCATCTACCCCTATGCCAGAGACTACGCGCTGATCTATCTCCTCGGCACGGTCTTTGTGATGGTAAGCCTGGGGATGAACGGCTTTATCAACGCGCAGGGCTTTGGGAAAATCGGTATGATGACCTCCCTGCTGGGGGCCGTTGCCAATATCATCCTGGACCCTCTGTTTATCTTTGCCCTGGATATGGGCGTGACCGGAGCGGCTCTGGCCACAGTGATTTCACAGTTTTTGTCCGCGGTCTGGGTTTTTGCCTTCCTGACCGGCCGGCAGACCCTGGTGCGGCTGCGGATAGCCCATATGAAGATAGCCGTCCAGCGGCTCAAGAAGATTGTAGGTCTGGGTCTGTCCGGCTTCATGATGCAGGCCACCAACAGCGTCGTACAGATTGCCTGCAACAATACGCTGCAGGCTTACGGAGGCGATCTGTATGTCAGCGTGATGACGGTCATGACCTCCATTCGGGAAATCTTCAATATGCCGGTGCAGGGAATGACCAACGCGGCTCAGCCGGTGATCAGCTTTAACTACGGGGCGGGAGACTACGACCGGGTGCGCCGGGCCATCGCTTTTATGTCGGCCTTCTGCGTGGCCAGCTGTCTGCTGTTCTGGTTTTTGATTATTATGTTTCCGGCCTTCTTTGTGCGGATATTCAATAATGAGCCCGCCATGGTGGAGGCCAGTGTAAACGCTATACATATTTACTTTTTCGGACTGTTTTTAATGGCGCTGCAAAGCGCCGGTCAAAGCGTCTTTGTCGCTCTGGGCAAGGCGAAGCGGGCGGTATTTTTCTCGATCTTTCGCAAGATCATTATCGTAGTGCCGCTGACGCTGATTCTGCCCCGCTTTATGGGAATCAACGGCGTGTTTGTGGCAGAGCCTATTTCCAATCTGATAGGAGGAGCTGCCTGCTATATCACCATGCTGTGTACGGTGCTTCCTGAACTGAAGCGAAAGGAGGGACGGGGATGAAGAGATGGATATTGGGGCTCACCGGCGGCGTGGGCTGCGGCAAAAGTACGGTTCTGGACGTACTGCGTAAGGAGTATCAGGCCCAGGTAATTGAGGCCGATCGGGTGGCCCATGAGCTGATGGGACCGAACGGAAAATGCAGCCAGGAAATCGCCCGGGCCTTTGGGACAGAAATCCTGACCGAGGAGGGGGCCGTAGACCGGGCAAAACTCGCCCCCATTGTTTTTGCCGACGAAGAGAAAAGGCGGCTGTTAAATCGTCTGGTTCATCCGGCAGTAAAACAGGAAATACGTAAAAGAATCAGAGAGAGCCAGGCCTCTCTGATCGTCATTGAGGCGGCCCTTCTTCTGGAGGAACACTACGAAGAGATCTGCGATGAAATCTGGTATGTATATGCGGACCGGGAGACGAGGATACGCCGTCTGGAAATAAGCCGCGGCTATTCCAGAGAAAGGGCCCTGTCCATCATGGACAGCCAGCTGACCGAAGAAGAGTTCCGGGCGGGATGCCAGGCCGTCCTGGACAACAGCGGCACGCCTCAGCAGACAGAAACAGCCCTGGCAAAGCTGATGAGAGAAAGAGACATAAGACCATGAGAATGACAAGTATAGCCAGCGGCAGCAGCGGCAACTGTACCTATATCGGCTCCGACTCTACGCATATCCTGGTGGATACCGGCGTCGCCTACAAATGGATCGAGGCCGGATTAAACGGCATCGGTCTCACCGGACGGGATTTGTCCGGCGTACTGATTACCCATGAACATTCCGATCATGTCTGCGGCCTGGGCGTCGTTGCCCGAAAACTGGGAATCCCCATCTATGCGTCGGAGGGGACCATCGGTCAGCTGAAAAAGAACCGGGCTCTGGGCAAGATTGACGACAGCCTCTATCATGTGATTCGCGCCGATGAGGATTTCCAGCTGGGAGATCTGGCTGTGAGGCCCTTTGCCAACAGCCATGACGCGGCGGAGCCTCTGGCCTACCGGGTGGAAAAGGATGCTCAGAGCGTAGCCGTCTGTACCGATCTGGGCAATTATACGGATTATACGGTAAAAAAGCTGTCCCATCTGGATGCGGTGCTCTTGGAGTCCAACCACGATGTAAGGATGCTTCAGGTGGGTCCTTATCCATACCCCCTCAAGCAGCGTATCTTAAGCGATTACGGTCATCTCTCCAATGAGGCCTCCGGAAGATTGCTGTGCGAGATTCTCCATGACGGATTAAAGTATATTATCCTGGGGCATCTGAGCAAGGAAAATAACCTCCCGGAGCTGGCCTATGAATCGGTCCGCCTGGAGATTACCCTGGGCGATAATCCCTATGACGGAGGGGATTTTCCCATTATGGTAGCCAAGAGAGACGCGCCATCCGATCTTATCACCATCGGACGCTGAAACCATACGTTACCCATTGATCTGCGCTGTAACCGTGCATCACCATTCATCTGCGAGGAGGTATGAAATGAAGAAAACAATTATCACAGTAGTGGGAGAGGACACCGTAGGCATTATCGCCAGAGTGTGCTCCTATCTGGCAGACAGCAACATCAATATTCTGGACATCTCTCAGACCATTATCGACGGGTATTTCAATATGATGATGATTGTCGACGCCAACCGGTCGGTAAAGTCCATGGAAGAGCTGGTAAGCGATCTGAAGGCCCTGGGAGAGGAGATCGGCGTGATGATCCGCTGCCAGCATGAAGATATCTTCAATAAGATGCATCGGATCTGAAGGGAGAGGCTATGATAAATCTGTTTGAAGTAAGCGAAACAAACCAGATGATCGAGCATGAAAATCTGGATGTGCGCACCATCACCATGGGAATAAGCCTTTTGGACTGTATGGATTCCGATCTGGGACGGCTGTGCGCCAAAATATACGACAAAATCACCGCCTGCGCCAGAGATTTGGTAAAAACGGGCCGGGATATCGAGGTGGAGTATGGTATTCCCATCGTCAATAAGAGAATATCTGTGACGCCCATCGCTCTGGTGGGCAGCGCGGCCTGCGGGAGCCCTTCGGACTATGTGGAGCTGGCCAAAACTCTTGACCGGGCAGCCGAGGCTGTGGGCGTCAATTTTATCGGCGGCTATTCCGCTCTGGTGAGCAAAGGAATGACAGCGGCTGAAGAACGGCTGATTCGTTCGATTCCCAGAGCCCTGGCCAGTACGGAGCGGGTGTGCAGCTCCGTCAATATCGGTTCCACCAAAACTGGCCTCAACATGGACGCCGTACGCCTGATGGGCGATATGGTAAAGGCAACGGCCGAGGCCACCAAAGAGAGGGATTCGCTGGGCTGCGCCAAGCTGGTGGTCTTTTGCAATGCTCCCGATGACAATCCTTTTATGGCCGGAGCCTTCCACGGAGTAACGGAAGCCGACACAGTGATTCACGTGGGAGTAAGCGGACCTGGCGTGGTCAAGCACGCTCTTTCCCAGGTCCGCGGCGAGAATTTTGAAGTGCTCTGCGAGACCGTAAAAAAGACCGCCTTTAAAGTGACTCGCGTCGGTCAGCTGGTAGCTCAGGAGGCCTCTGCCCGGCTGGGCGTACCCTTTGGCATCGTAGATTTGTCCTTGGCTCCTACGCCGGCGGTGGGCGACAGCGTGGCGGAAATCCTGGAGGAGATGGGACTGGAATCCGTGGGGGCTCCCGGCACAACCGCAGCCCTGGCCCTTCTCAACGATCAGGTGAAAAAGGGCGGGGTGATGGCTTCCTCCTATGTGGGCGGCTTAAGCGGCGCCTTTATTCCGGTCAGCGAGGATCAGGGAATGATCGACGCAGTGCGCCGGGGTTCCCTGAATATCGAAAAGCTGGAAGCCATGACCTGCGTCTGCTCCGTAGGCCTTGATATGATCGCCATCCCCGGCGATACCTCTGCCTCCACCATCGCCGGTATTATCGCCGACGAGGGCGCCATCGGCATGATCAACCAGAAAACTACGGCGGTTCGCGTAATTCCGGTAATCGGCAAGAAAGTGGGAGATACGGCTCAATTCGGCGGCCTTTTAGGCTATGCGCCCATTATGCCGGTGAGCTCCTACTCCTGCGAAGCCTTTGTAAATCGCGGCGGCCGCATACCTGCGCCGATTCACAGCTTCAAAAACTGAGAAAGGCAGGAAACAAAAACTTGGGATTGAATAATGGCGTTTTAAGTGCTATAGTAATAAAATAGCATCAATGCAAAGCGCTAAAGGACAGGCTTTTGCATGAAGACAAAAGGGGGTTTCTCAAATGGAAATCAAATTTCAAAAGGCTGCAAAACTGAAAGAAAAGCCGGATGCCCATGATCTGGGCTTTGGCAAATATGTAACCGATTATATGTTTGTTATGGACTACGACAAGGAGAACGGCTGGCATGACGCCAGAATCGTGCCCTATGACGAATTCATGCTGGACCCTCGCTGCGTTACCCTGCACTACGGCTCGGAAACTTTTGAGGGACTCAAGGCGTACCGCACAGACGACGGCCGGATTCTTCTGTTCCGTCCGGAGGCCAATGCGGTTCGTATGCAGAATTCCAACGACCGCCTCTGCCTGGCCAAGGTGCCCACGGACATGTTTGTGGAGGCTGTCCGCGAGCTGGTAAAGGTAGAGCAGGACTGGGTACCGGATCAGCCGGAGACTTCTCTGTATATCCGCCCCGTGTGCTATGCAACGGAAAATACCATCGGCGTACATCCCGCCGACAGCTTCCGGTTCTTTATTATTCTCTCCCCTGTGGGCTGCTATTACCCGGAGGGAGTAAATCCGGTGAAGATTTTCGTGGAGGACGAGTATGTCCGCGCGGTCATCGGCGGCACCGGAGCCTGCAAGTGCGGCGGCAATTACGCAGCCTCCGTCAAGGCGCAGGAAAAGGCTGAAAAGCTGGGATACACCCAGGTGCTGTGGCTGGACGGCGTACACAGAGAGTATGTGGAAGAAGTAGGTACGATGAACGTTATGTTCAAGATCGACGGCAAAATCGTGACGCCTCCGCTGGAGGGTTCCGTGCTGCCCGGCATCACCCGCGATTCCATTATCCGTATTCTGAAGGACTGGGGATATGAGGTGGAGGAACGCCGCCTTTCTATCCATGAACTGATGCAGGCTGCCCGCGACGGCAAGCTGGAGGAGGCCTGGGGCACCGGCACAGCCGCTGTGGTGTCTCCCATTGGTGAACTCAATTACAAAGGCGAACTGACTACTATCAGCGATTTCAAGACCGGCGAGCTGACCCAGAAGCTCTATGATTATCTGACCGGTATTCAGTGGGGCAAGGTCGCAGATCCCTACGGCTGGACCCAGGAGATCTAAATATGTGTTTATAGAATGCTGCCGCATTCTTCCAAGTAAACGACCTGCCGCAGGAGCATATCCCTTTGCACGGCAGGTCGTTTGCTTATTAATGAGTTAAATATTGACAGAAAACGGGCATTTTGTTATTCTTCAAACAAGAGGACAATGGGGATTACTTTCTGCATAGTCAGAGAATTAAAAGGGGGAGGGCGATATTAATGAAGCACAGTATTCATGCTCTTGTTAACTTGGTTTTACTGGCGCTGGCCTGTATTCTTTTCTATTTATATATACGTGCCGGGAGGCTGGATTGGTCTCGAGCCATCCCTTTAGGCTGTATTGCCGTCATTTCTCTTGTCCGTTTTATCTATCATTTGAAAAGGCGCGGGACCGAAAGATAGGATGTTACCTAAAAAAGTGTGATCCGGTATGAAGATATTAATCGTAGAAGATGATTTAACCATACAGAAGCAATTAAAAACTCTCCTGTCAGGCAGCGGATATCAGGTTGAAGCAGTTGCCGATTTTTCAAAAGTAATCGAGCAGTTAAAAGCTTTTGGGCCTCATTTGGTTCTGCTGGATATAAAACTGCCGGGAAACAGCGGTTTTGAAATATGCTCGCAAATCCGCAGTTTCTCCGATATTCCTATTGTGTTTGTCACAAGCAGCAGCACAGATATGGATGAGCTGAACAGCATCATGCTGGGCGGAGACGCGTTTATCACCAAGCCTTATAATACGGCGATTTTGCTTGCTAAAATTGCTTCCTTATTGCGGCGGGCCTATGCTTCCGAGAGAAGCGAAATACTTACATGGAATGGCGCAGCCTTGCGCTTGGAAAGCAGCTGCATAGAATACAGCGGAATGAAAGCGGAACTGACGAAAAATGAGCTGAAAATTCTCTACTATCTTTTTAAGAACGCGGGGAAAATATGCCCCCGCAGCGATATCGTGGATTTCCTTTGGGACAATCAGCTTTACGTTGATGATAATGCTCTAAGTGTAAATATAACCCGTATCCGTGAAAAGCTGGCCTCCATCGGGCTGACCGGCTTTATCAAAACAAAGCACAGACAGGGGTACACATTATGAGCGGCAGGCAATATCTGAAAGATCAGTTACCGGTCATTTTGATCAATCTGCTGGGCATGCTTGGCCTTGCACTGTTTTTGATTGCAAGCGGCAGCCATATTCAAACAGTCGTATTTATTCTTGCTGTCTGGCTGCTGGTCCTCATTTTATGTCTGCTGTTTTTCTGCTTCTCTCGAAAAAGGCATCTGAATAAATTGCTGGATATGGCAGAGCAATTAGAAGAACGGTACTTGCTCCCGGAAATTATGCCGGAGCCGAAAAGAGCCGATGAACGGGTATTCTTTCAGATTCTGAAAATGGCCGAAAAATCCATGCTGGAGCGGATCGGCGAGGT
>CALWLM010000060.1 GCA_944381515.1 uncultured Lachnospiraceae bacterium
CCCTCCAGCACATACATTTGCGGCAGGTCATCGCTGACCACATAGTCGATTGCAGACGTGATGGCCCCTTCTCCGTCGAAGGAGGTGCTGTAGGAATAGGAGTAAATATTGGTCTCAGTGACATAGATATCGCTGTAGCTGATATAGCGGCTCCGGTCACCGCACTCCACCACCAGACTGTTGTTTTCCACCGTTTCATCTGTATACTGCTCGGCAAAAGTCGGATAGACATCCGGATTGCGCTTAACAACCTCGATGTGATCCGACAGGCTGTCATAACGATTCAGAAGGTTCTCAATAATTGCGTCCTCCTTACCGGACTGTACGATCCAGTAAATCGTCACGTCCTTTTCCAGAGCATTCACCACCACCTTGGTATTGCTGGTAATGGAATAAAGCTGAGAGGAGCTGATGTCATACTGGGTCAAATTGGTCGGCAGCGCCGAAGCAAATACGTTTACGACAATCAGAATGGCCAGCACCACCGCGGAAATAATCAGAGAGTAAGAACCGCCCTTTAGAGCGTTCTTATTCTTTACCTTCCGTTTTTCCCTGTTTTCGGCCGTATCCCTGACCGCAGGGAGATTATTCCTTTTCATCAGTTATACCTCCTCTTCTCAAGGGACTGGACCGACAGGAACAAAAAGAACGCAATCACTGTCAGGTAATACACAATGGCAGTCATATCAAAAACTCCGTTTACAAAGGTATAGAAGCGCTCAAAAAGAGACAGCTTTGTCATGATATTCGGCACAAGTCCCGCAAACTTCGTCGAATCCACAAAGTACAGCGCTGCGAGGCCCGCTATCAGGACCAGACCGATGCCATAGGCCAGATTTTCATTCTTGGTCAGATGATTGATAACAGCCGCCAAAATCACGACAAAAACACACAGCACCGCAAAAGATCCAAAGGCCGTGGACGAGACATACTCCGACAGACTGACGCTGTAGTAGTTAAACAAAATCACCGCTACGCCGATACCAGCTGCAAAGCCCTGATTCTCTGTCAGAGAAGAAATAAAAACTCCCAGCGCAATCAGAGCTGCTCCCAGAATGAAAAAGGCCGCTATGGAGCCATAGGAGGTGGGCAAATAGACGTCGCCGAACTGGGCAAAGATCAGAGGATACAGACAGATAATTGCCAGCGGAATCAGGTAAACCGCCAGAAGAGCCAGATATTTGCCGACGATTACCTGCGTGGTGGTAATCGGCAGAGAATATAAAAGCTGGTCTGTTTTCTGCCTGCGTTCCTCCGCAATCACCCGCATGGTCAGAATGGGCACGATAACTACAAAGACCAGACAGCTGAAGCTGAGCACATATTCAAAGTTGCTGACCGCCGCCTGTATGTTGTACATCATCGCTCCGATTCCCACAAAAACCAGCAAAAACGCGCCAAAAACATAGGCGGTCAGGGAGTGGAAATAGAGTCTGAGCTCATGTTTCAGTACCGCTATCATCGACCGGTCACCTCACTTTCTTCTTCATCTGCGGACGTAATATCACCCATATCCTCTTCGTTCCCGTCAGAGTCCTGCTCCTGTTTTCCTTCGGAGTTTTCCTGTTCCGACGCGCTGTCGGTAAGCTCCAGGAAAACGTCCTCCAGATTGACCTTCTTTAACGCCATTTCAAGCAGGGCCTTGCCGCTTTTTGCAAAGGCAAAGAAAATAGCGCGGGAAACCTCATAGATATCCTCGCAGTCCGTACGGATATGCACCAGAGCAGCCCCCCCCGGCCTCTTCCTTTACATTCATCTCGCTGATATGGCCGACGCCGGAGAGAATCCTTCGGATCTCCGTCTCCGACGCCTCCGCCTTCAGATTGATCTCATCCGGCGTCAGCAGCCTCCGTTCCAGATTCTGCGGCTCGTCAAAGACCACCAGCTTTCCCTTGGCAATAATGAGAATGCGGTCGCAGATGGTCTGCACCTCAGACAGGATATGGGAGCTGAATATAACCGTGTGAGACCTTCCCAGATCCCGAATCAGGTCACGGATCTCAATAATCTGTATCGGGTCCAGTCCGATGGTCGGCTCATCCAGGATAATGACCTTGGGATTGCCAAGAAGCGCCTGCGCAATTCCCACCCTCTGGCGGTAGCCCTTGGACAGCGCCGAAATCCGGCGTTTTCTCACATCTCCTATTCTGGTGTCCGCAATCACCTTATCGATCTGCTCCCGCAGCACCGAGCCTTTCAGGCCCTTGGCCTCCCCCACGAACCGCAGGTACTCCTCAGGCGTCTCGCTCACATACAGCGGAGGGATTTCCGGGAGATAGCCAATGAGACGCTTCGCTTTATCCGGCTCATCAAAGATGTCGTGGCCGTCGATGCGCACATGACCCTCCGTGGCTGACAGGCATCCGGTCATAATATTCATGGTAGTGGACTTTCCGGCTCCGTTCGGCCCCAAAAATCCATATACATGACCTTCATCGATCTCAAAAGAGAGATCGTCCACAGCCAGGAAGTCGCCATAATATTTCGTCAAGTGTTCCACTGATATCATAATTAACCTCCTAGTAGTTATGGCAATAATGATCATTGTAATAGGGAAAGCTGAAATGAGACTGAAAAATCAGGTCAAAGATAAAAATACCCTGTTGATCTCAAGTTGATCTTCGGCTGATATGCTTGCCGGATACAGAAGCAATGTGACAGAAACAATGTGACAGCACAGGCGCTTTGCCTGCTTATACAGGAGGATTCATATGGAGACAAGATTTGGTAAATTCATTACCGGAAAATATTTTCCCAAGATCTTTTGGACATTTTACATACTGCTTACCCTCTTTCTCGCCGCCAAAACGGACTGGGCCTTTCGCATACTGGCCGGACGCACCCTGGGCATCCCTTTTGCCCTGATTTTGCTGGCGGCGGCTGTTGTGTTTTACGGTCAAAAAATTGCCCGGAGACTTCGCGGCCACGCAGTCAAAAAGGCGTTAGGGTTTCTTACCTGCCTTTTGATCTATGATCTTCTGCTGACCGTCCTCTGGACGCTTCTGTGCCTTTTTCTTCCGCTGGCAGAACAGGCGCAGGCAGCCGGCGTTATCGTCTGCATGGCGGCGGCTGTCCTGATGGTTCTGCTGGGCTTTCTCCATGCCCGATCCGTAAAAACGACAGCCTGCACAATCGCTCTCGGAGCAGGCCGCAGAACAGGCCGCGGGAACAAAACCTACCGCATCGCCCTGCTCAGCGACATCCACCTGGGAGCCTTTGTCGATGCCCGGCACGCCGAACGAATCGTACAAAAAATTCAGGAGATCAGCCCCGACATGGTACTGATCTCCGGCGATATCATCGATGTGGACAATGCCGTCCTCCAGGAGGAAAAGGAAATGCAGGAAACCGGGGCCGTATTCTCGCGGATTGCGGCGCCGGACGGGGTCTATGCCGTCCTGGGCAATCACGATCCGCAGGCCGACAACCCTGCTTTCCTGCGTTTTCTCGATCTGTGTCATTTTACTCTGCTGCACAACGAAGTCCGCGCCTTCCCAGATTTCACTCTCATAGGGCG
>CALWLM010000061.1 GCA_944381515.1 uncultured Lachnospiraceae bacterium
CTTTCCGTCCATGCCCTGTTATAGTCCCTCTTTTCCGCCGCAGAGGCGGCGATGGTCATAACAATGCTCAGTCCCATGGATACGGCGCTGTAAATGACGAAGGTGCCTCCGCCTCCCAGAAAGCCTCTCAGAACAATGGTCATTGCAAACAGGATAAGAGAAGGAATCAGAGCCATGGCCATATTCCTTTTGGGCCTTACAGGCTTCGGAGGCGCCTGCTGTATATGGATCTCCTGCCGCGCAGTCACGCGCCGGACGCGGGGACTGCGGTTAAACTGCGGATAGCGAAAAGGAGCGCCAAAAGCCTCTCTTCTGTTTGCAAGCCCCCGTATACACAGTTCCCCGCCTCCGGCGGCATAGAGTCTGCCTGACCTGTAATAAAAGGAAGCTCCGCCCAAAGAAAAGAAATCATGGTCCTTTAGCTCCGTTGGGCCTTCTGTTCGCACCCCGTTTACACAGACGCCGTAACGGCTCCCATTGTCATAGAGCCGGAGTTTTCCCTGTTCTCTTTTCAGCGTCATGGAATCCTCTCCCAGATCCGCCCCGGTTAAAAGAATATCGCTGTCAGGACTCCCTCCGATCTTTATGCGTTCTTTCCCCGCAATATGGATCTCGGTGTCGTGCTCCTTTTTCTCATTTTCAAAATCTATCTGAAAGGATAAAGAAAGAAGCGTATAATCCGAATCCCGATATTTTACATGCAGCTCGTCCCCGTGTACCAGCCTTCTGTTTAAAAGCCGGCGCATATCTCCCGCGGTAAAATACAGCTCATCCGAGCAGGACAGGCTCCACTCCCCCGCCCTTCTGCAAAGAATCAGCTCCACCGGGGCAAAAAACAGCTCCCGGCGCAGTCTGACCGCGCAGTCCGCAGATGTGCCGATCCGCACCTCCTCCAGCTCCGGTCCCAGCTCCACCTCCCGGTAAAGGCCCCTGTCTCCGCCCCATCCCTCTGTTTTGAAAAGGATAAGCTTATATCGGTCTGTCACGTTCCAGCGTCCCCTCCTTCGGTGAAATAGATGACGCTGCCCTTTCGGATGCCGTATTCCGCCAGCGTCCGGCCTCCCCTTAACAGAGCGATGGGATTCTCCGCCTTGAGACAGGCCCGCCTGTCATCGCAGGAATCCAGGCCCAGGCCATATGCCTGATCCAGCGCCCGGATCAGCTCGTTTGCGGTGATATACAGCGGAATCTCCACATCCCGTCTCTCCCCTCTTTTTGGTATTTCCAAGACAACGGTCACCCGCTCCCCATCCATTCCAATCCCCCTTCTTTTACATAACCAGAAAGGCCGTTCTTTGCATTCCCTGATTCCTCCTCCAGCGATCCGGCCAGTCTGCATTCTTTTCCCCGCCGGCTGTATCCGTATTTAAGTCTTCGATGTATTCGTCCACCGTAAACTGGAGCGGTCCCTGCCTGGGGATCAGCATATCTGCCCGGATCTCATTGCAGCCGCAGCAGACAAAAACGCATTTGCCGCCAGTATCCGCCAGGCTGGACGCCAGCACATTGGCTCCATACACCGAGACCCCTGCCGGCTTTGTCACGGCCAGCACCCTGTCAGCCATGTCAAAAAGCCGGATTGTCTCCGGAGCCAGGGACGCATCTCCATCCACAACTATATAATCATAATCTCCCGACTTCTCAGCCAGGCGGACGAATCTCTCGTAGACGCTGTAGTCCAGCCCCAGGGCCGCCAGCGCGCCCCCAAAGGGCGGCAGGTAATAGAAGCGCTCCCTGCGTATTTCGGACCGGATTTCCCGATAAAGATCAGTGTCCGGGTCTGTTATCCTCTCCCAGAGAGACGTCTGGCAAAGGGGGGCAGGATTTTTCAAAAAATACCCAAACGTCTGCAAATGTCCTGCATTGACATACAGCACCCTCCTGCCATTCTCCGCCAGGCAGGCGCTGACCCCCATGGCCACTGCGGTTCTGGCAATGGAGTCGCAGGCCGAATAGGTCAGGATAATACGGGCGCCCCGCCTTCTCTTCTCTGCGGCAAACACATCCCGGCACTCCCCGGCGATCCGGCGGGCGATTTTTTCCGGATTCGTATATTTGAAAAGCCTGCGGACTCCAGGATAAGTTTCTCCTCCGTCCCTCTCCTCCTCGTCCCGCTCTGCCAGCAAGAAAACGAAGCTTATATTGTGCCGGCTCAGGGACAAATCCCAGAAAAGCTCCGACACCAGCAAGACCTCTGCGCTCTGAGGCCGGGCAAACATTTCATGAAAATAATCCGGGTCCGTAATAACCTCCAGGTCGATCCTGCCGAAGAAGACTTTGGCAAAACTGCTCTGGAGCACGCCCGCATAAGAAGCGTCCGGGTCCGCAATGATAATTCTCGGCTTTTTCATCTTTTCTGCTCTTTCTCCTTTTTTTCCCCTCCTGCTGCTCCTTTTCTGGCACATCGTCCCCTTTGGCGTGGTTTTCCCGGTGATCTGCAAATGCCTCAGAAGTTCGGAGTCCCCCGGACCTTCACCCGAAACGCACTGTCTGCCAGCTGCAGGATACAGCCGTCCGTCAGAGGATGCTCTTTTCCCTGCGACAGCCGCTGTCCGTTCACAAAGGTACCATTGGTACTGCCCAGATCGGCAACCGTAAAGCAGCCTTCTCTTCGTCTGAGCCGGCAGTGCGCGCGGCTGATCATTCTGTTGAATGGAATGAGCCCATCGGCCAGTCCTTCCTTTTTGCCGATGACAAAATCCTCTCCCGTCATCTGAAGCCAAAACCCCGCCGCGGGACCAAGCCCTTCCAGCTGTAAATAAGGGATGGCAGCGCCTGCTTCCTTCCCGATTCTGGTGATTTCATTGCGCATTCCTTCCCACGAAAGATTCGCATCCTCCAAAATCCCAATCAGCTTTTCCGCCTCCGGCGTCTTGCCGGCAGGACCTTCCGCCAGCAGTCCGATCAAGCCGGTTCGCAGAGCCGTTTCAAACCGGGAATCATTCTCAATCAATCCCTGTCTCAGAGGCAGATACACCAGACGAACCTTGCAGCCGGCAGGCTCCACATAAATCCGCCGGGGTAAGGCATCGATATTTCGACACAACAGAAAGCCGTTCTCCTTTACCGTATTTATAGCTGCAAGCAAAGAGCAGACAATACGGAAAAGCTCCTCTCCCGAGTACGATGCAGCCGCGTCTGGCAGGGATGTAAGTCCTTCTGTCAGATAGTAAAGCTGAATCCTTCCGTTATACCGCATTCTCATGCAGCGAACATAGTCCTCCCTCTGCCCCCTTAGGGCCTTGTACTGGACAGAGGCAAAATCGCCATCGTCCGCCAGTACATAAGCCAAATTCGGTCCTTCATCCATCAAGGAAATCTTCGTCTCCTCACCCAAAAGCATCATGTATTCCTTCTCCTTGCCATAAACCGGCAAAGACCAAATATTATCAAAATCAGAAGAAGCGCCATCGCTGCAAGACCTCCCCAAAACAACGCCCCTCCGGCGCGCCAGCGAATGACCGGATTTGTGGAGACCGTGACTCTGTCGTTAAATATATAGGCTCCTTCCGCAAGAAAATTTTCATCCGCCGTATCCGTCACATTGCCGGCCAGGTCGGCCGCCGTAATGCGAATGGACTGCGTTCCTTCAGCCTCCCTCAGGGTGAAGACACCTGTATAATTATAATGGTTTGTCCCAAAGTCTGTGATTCGATCGATCATTTCTCCATTTACCGCAATCTCCACCCAGGCCAGACCTCCCGCATCCACAACGGTATACCGCACCTCCTGACTCTTCGCATCCACGATTGTCTTGTGCAGGCCCGAGATGTTGCGTATCATGGGAGCCGTTGTATCAACGGTAAAGCTCATGGTATCCACAATCCGGCCGCCCTCCTCATCCACAGAATTTTCCGGGACACTGGCAGACCTGTTTGCTCCTGCATCTTCTGTGGCATAGGCGGAGCTCAGCGAAATTCGGTAGACTCCGTCTTCCGCAAAGCTGGAAGCCGCAATGGTATACACATACTTATGCCAGCCGCTCTTTCCCTCCATCCCTGCCCGATAAAAAGAGGGCTCCTCCTGATAATCGACACGATAGTCCGCCGCGACAGCCTCGCCGTTTCGCGTCACCAAAAGCTGCAAAGATCCCTCTAACAGCCTTCCCGGGTTATATTCCGTGATCACCAGATCCTCCTGAACCGCCTCCTTCCCATTTACAGAGGTGACATACTGCCCGCCGTCTCGAATCAGGGAAATCAGATAATCGCCGTATACATATACGGAGCCGAATCGGTTCAGCGTAAAGGAGAGCGTCTCTGCCTCCTCGTTTCCGGCCAGGTCCACAGCGCGGACCGTCAGCCTGTAAATACCGTCGTTATCAGCGATCCGGTCAAATGTATCATATTCGCCCCTTCCGCCCCAGGAAAACTCCTCGATATCCGGCATGAATGTCTCCGTCACATCCTCATTTTTTTCGCCCAGGCGGGTGCGAAGCAGACGAATCTCACAGGAATCATAATGTATATCGGAAAAAGAAATCACCGGAATTACTTCGCCGCTGTATGCGCCGCCGTTTCTCAGGCCGTCAACTGAAAGCTGCGGAGCGGTCTGGTCAATCGTAAACGCCCGCGCCGCCGCACTGTCCCCGTAGTCCGTCTCACCGCTTGTATTGCCCGCCAGGTCCACGGCCCGCACATCCAAGGTATAATCTCCGTCCGCGCGGTAGTCTATGCGAGCCGTGTGGACATCTCCATCGCTCGTCCAGGAGATGGCCGGCAGCTCCATATCCTCTCCCTCCCAGGAAGCCGTCTGCACAAAATCCACCTGGGCCGGATCAAAATTGCGTTCGACAACAACGATCCGGGCCGTTCGGGGACCTGCAAAGTACCTGTCGTTTCTCACATCATTGTTATTGTAGCTCACCGAAATAAGGGGCGCAGTCTGATCCACCGTAAACTGCGCAGGCGCTGCGCTATCCCCGTAATTCACCCCCTCCGACATATTTCCGGCCAGATCCACGACCCTTATATCGAAGGTATAGTCTCCATCCGCGCTGTAGTAAACCTCAGCCGTCCAGCGGATATCATCCGGATTTCCGGCCTCCTCTGTCCGGGTCCACGAGCTAATGTCAGGCGCCGTTTCCCCCGAACTGGTGATGGCAAGGTCCACATTCTCCGGCCGGAAATTTCTCTCGGTGACAACAATGGTGGCTCTCCGCGCCCTGTTAAAATAAAAGCCGGCCGCCGCCTCATTATTGTCGTAGCTCACCTCCACAGCCGGCGCCGTAATATCAATACCGATGGAGATCGCCTCCTCATAGAGATTACCGGCATTATCCTGCGCACAGATCAGCAGCTGCACATCATTGCTGTTGTTCAGTCCGCTGTCCACAGTGAACCCGCCGCTCCACTCCGCCGCCGGTTTCCCCGCAGCTGTTTCTCCATCCCCCGCCTCATACAGAATGCCGGCCTGCGTCTCGATCCCCATGTTCAAAATCCGGTAGGAGACCGTGCGCAGACCGGAGCTGACTCCTGCAGAGGCAAAATCCGACGCATACACGGATACCTGCACATCGCCTCCATAGACGAATCTCCCATCTGCCAGCGTCCCCGGCTCCGCCGCAATATCCGAAACCACCCTTCCGTAAATCCGGGGAACCAGGCGGTCCACCATCAGTCCGTCAGTGCTTATATAGGCAGAATTGCCCGCCAGGTCCGTAATCCGAACATAATATACCGCCTGTTCGTCTGAAGTAATCTCCAGACGGTCAAAGGCCGTCCACTCCCGCACCTGGTCAAGCTCCTCACGGCTCAGCGGAACAATTGCATCATCCCCCTGCCCTGCCTCCGCTCTGTAATATTCCACCGCCGCCAAGGACGCGCAGGTCTGGTCGGTAAATTCTCCCGTAAGGGTAATCCTCTCTTTGGAAATCAGGCCAAAGGCAAAGCTCTCCTGCAAGTCATTCCAGGTCTCCTGCCCTCCCTCTGACGACACAGCTTTTATTACGCCTGTGGGAGCCGTGGTATCCACGGTAAAGGCAAAGGGGGCTGCAGCATCCGCCGTATCCGCCGCATTGCTCGCATTGCCCGCCAGATCCATGCAGGAGACAGACCAGGTATAATTAGCGTCAGCGCCAAAGCAAACGGTGGCTCGATGTGTGGCCGCATCGGGATTTTCTTCATCTTCCTCCGTAGTCCAGCCGCCTATCTCCCACGCTCCTTCCACCGGCCGCCCCGTTCCGTCCTCCGCTGTAACCTCTATTGCCCGCGACGCGGCAGCGGCGTCAAAATGGCCGGTCCTCTCGGTGATAACCAGGACAGCCCTGCGCGGCGCGTCAAAATAGGTTTCGTTAAGGCTGCTATTGTTATCGAAGACAATACGAACCGACGGCGGCGTAATATCGATGTCCAGATCGACTTTTTCAAGAGACCCATTGCCTCCCCGATCCTGCGACCTCACCTCCACCGTCACCTGGCTGGAATTGTTTTCTGCGGCCTTTACGGTGATGCTGCCCTCAAATACATTGCGAATCTCCCCATTTTCATTCCAGCAGAGAAGGCCTGCATCCGTCTCCTCTCCATCGCAGACAATCCGATAAGATACAGAGGCGATGCCAGAGTAACTTCCGGTATCCTCCACCTCAATATCCACCGTCACATCGCCGTTATAAATTCCATTTTCATTGGGCGCCGATGGCTTCAGTCTCACTTCGGCTGCCGTCTCATCCACGGCAAGCCGCAGAGGAGTCTCGCCGGACAGTCCTTCCACCTCGTGCCAGTCCGGCCTCCACTCGCCCTCCGCCTGGTAATAGAGACGGACCCTGCCAATATCCGCCGAGGCTGTCAATGTAATGCTCGAAACCCCTCTTCCTCCTGCGAGGAGCTGTCCGTCTGCATCATAGAGCTCCATTCCCTCTTTATCCGTCTCAAGGACAATTTCACTGCCCTCAGAAAAGACCCAAAGCAGGTCCTCCGCCCGCAGCAGCCCCTCCTTTCCAATGGAAAAGTCGTCCATGGATGCACGGGAAACCTCCTGAAAGCGGACTTCTATGTATTTGTCCTCGTGAATATTCTCCAGGGCAAATCCCATCTCAGTCTGCTCCGCCGCTTCGAAGATTACAATCTGCTGATCTTTGCCGTTCACCTGCGCAGACTCCACCTTATATCCCGCTTCCGGGAACAGCTTCACCTGGGAAGATCCGCCATAATCCACCAGAACCGGATCAATGGTCACAGTCCCATGCTCCGCAGGCGCCGCCTCAACCCTGTACCGGTTGGGTGCAAAGGAAACGACAATCCTGTAGTCCTGATCCGCTGTCAGCTCCCTTACATACACCGCCCCGTTTTCAAAATTTTCCCCGGTGATTTCTCCGTCCACCTCCCCGTTGACCGTTACCGCCTCCACCCGGTGATAGTCCTCCGGGTCCGCTCTGACTGTGATCTTTTGCCCTGCATCAACCATCATCCGGAATTCCTCAGCCGGTTCCTCCGCGGCCGGTTCCTCAGCAGCCTGGTTCGTCTCCAGAACAACGCTTCCCCGGCCGCTCTGACACAGGGTAATGGCGTACACCCGAATAAAGACCGCTTCTACCTCCGTATCGGCCGTGATCACTGCCTCCGTCTCAAATTCCTGTGTTCCTTCTCCGACCTGACAGGCCTCGCCGCCTATGACGACCGCCCCGATTCGGTATCCCTCTTCCGCCTGGACAAGCACCGTGACCTGGGTATTTTCCCGCACCATAAGCGCTGTTCCCTCCTGGTCGTCTGCTCTCAGACGGACCAGCCCGCCCTCTGGCTTCTCCGGCGCCCTGACCTGACACCAGCCCGCAGTCTCCTCCGGGGCCTGTGAAATAAGCGGAGCCGCCTCCTCCTCTTTCCCGCCCGCCGGAACGGCCGGCAGTGCGCACAGCAAAAGCGTCAGAAACCACCTTGTCAGCCTGCCCTTTATTTTTCTCATCCTGTTCCCCCTTTTTCGCAGAGCTTTCAGAAGATTTCCTCTTCGGTATGAATCCACATAAGCTCATCTATCATCACCAGCCCCTTTTCCCCGGCTTTCTCCTCTTTTATGCTCCGGCAGGAAATTTCCGCAGCTTCCCCCCAAGCCCCCGCCTCCCCAAGAGCAGTCGTCTCCGTGCCGTCAGAAAGATTTGTCTGCTGGCTGTCCCTCTGCTGCCTGCTATCCGCCTGCTGCCGGCCATCCGCCTGCTGCCGGCCATCTGTCTGCTGCCGGCCGTTCAAAGCTTCCGTTTCCTGTCTGTCCCAGGTTTCGATCCCGTGCGGTTCGCCCTCCGGCACTGCGGCGGTCACTCTGCCCCGCAGCGCATTGACCCGGCTTGGCCGGTATCCTTTGTATCCCGACTTTTCGTTGGCGGTTCGCATCTTCTCTATGGATTTGCGCGCGGTGCGTCCCGAAAGATCGCCGGCAACGGCCGGTATTTGAAAGAAAAACCAGAAAAATACTGCCATTGCCAGACAGATACCCGCCGCAAGCCCCATGACCACCGACAGATTGTTCAAGGTTTCCGCCATACTAACCGCCTCCCGTCCCGCGTCGTTTTTCCACCTCACTGTATTTTGCGCTGATGCTGACCACAAAGGAATCAAAGGTCTCTGTGATCTCGGCCTTCAGATCATTTACATAAGTCAGCGTAGAAGTGATTGCCTCTGTCTTTTTATACAGGGCCTCCATCCTCCCCAGCACGGTTTCCCGGTCAATTCCCACTCCCGCCATATATTCCGCCTGATCGTGAATGAGGAGAAGCGCCGCATAGTAAAGAGAGATCCTGTCATAATTGGCCTCGCCGTCCGACGCCTCCTCCATAACGGCTGCCGCCCTGTCGATTTCCTCAAAAAGCGCCCTATAGTCTTCCAGCGAATGCTCACTGGCAGCGCTCTGACTCGTTATAAACCGGCAGATCAGATCGTAGCATACGGCAGCCTCTTTTTTGTCAAACTCGGCTTCCGACTCCGCCGCGGCCTGAAAAAAATTAGCTGCATTTACCGCCCGGCTCCGAAAGGAGCCCTCCCATCTGGAAAAATACAGCCGGCCCATCTCATAGTAAAGAGCGGCTGTTTCCGGCCTTGCGGGATTCAGCGCGGCGGCATGATTTTCAATGGCATTTCCCACCCGCATGATTTCATCATTTCCTGTCTCATGATTTTTGCAGTATTCAATCAGCTGCTCATAGGCTGCCGTCCGCTCCGGGTAGATCTCCACCGCCGCATAGTACCGCTCCGGGTCAGAGCTGGCAATATTACCATCATAATCCCGATTGCTGAGGCTCTTCGCCGTAAAATGCAGGACCGAGCCCGCCGCAGCCAATACCAGGGCCAGACTTGCGCAGGTCAAAAACGCGGCAAGCTTCATCCTCTGTCTTTTTCTGTAGCCTCTGGTAATCAGCTGCGGATGTTCCAGATCGTATAAAAGATCGGCGCAGCTGGGATATCGGTTCTCCACGGCCGGCTCTACACAGCGGTCAATAATTCGTTCAATTCCCTCCGACAGCTCAGGATTGTACTGCCGCACCGGCGCATAGGGCTCTCCCCGCCGGGGATCTATGCCGGTGAGAAGGTGGTGCAGGGTCATGCCCAGGGCAAAAATATCCGAACGTGGGTCGGTCCTGCCTCCATACTGCTCCGGCGGCGCATATCCTCTGGTCCCCAGCACAGTGGTATCGGCAAGATTCTGCTCCTTATACTCCCTGGCAATCCCAAAATCTATGATTTTAATATTTCCCTCCGGCTTGAGCATTACATTGGCCGGTTTCATATCCCGATATACAATGGGCGGCTTCTGCCCATGAAGATAGGAGAGAACATCGGCCAGCTGCCTGGCCCAGCCAATGACCACTTCCTCCGGCTGCGCGCCGTATTCGCTTAATATCTTGTCCAGGGATTCCCCCTCGATATAATCCATGACAATATAGATCGTGACCCCGCTGTCGATTATGTCCACAATGCGGGGCAGGGCCGGGTGATCCAGCTTCTTCATCATATCTGCCTCGGCAATCAGACTGTTTATCACAAGCGCATCGTCTCCGCCGCCTCCTTTTTTACGGATTTCTTTGACTGCCCACTGCTTGTTCAGCCGCCTGTCCATCGCCAGATAAACAATCGACATTCCTCCCCGTCCGATCTCCTTTAGCACCTCATATTTTCCGTCTATAACCGTTCCAATCCGCGCCATCGCCCTCGCCTCGCTTCGCCCTCCGGCCTCTGCTGGATCTCTGACCTCTGCCCTTCCTCTCCGCCTTCTCCTCCTGCCCAGGGCGCTGCCAGGTCAAAGCACCCGGATCAAAATCACCGAAATATTATCCCTTTCGCCCCGCTCTCTTACCCGCTCAATCAGATAACGGGCGCTCTCCTCCATGCCCTGCCGATCTGCCAGCCGGGCCGGATCTAAGTACTGTGCCAGCTCTTCTTGCCCCAGCTCATGATAAAAGCCATCGGAGCAGAGCAGATACAGTCCGGCCTGCAAGCCTCCCCCTATCACCTGCGGCTCCACAAAGGGCGAAGCTCCAACGCACTGCAGCAGCTGGTTTCTCCTGGGATCTTTTCTGGCCTGTTCCCCGGTCATCCTTCCCCGGCTCACCTCTCTGGCCGCACAGGTATGGTCCTGGGTCAGCTGCCGCAGCGGCGGACCGTTCCAATAGACGCGGGAATCTCCCACATGGACAATCACATACTGGTCTTCCAGGAAAAGCAGGCCGGAAAAGGTCGTTCCCATCCCCTTCAGCCCGGTTCTTCCGGCATATTCCGAGAGTCTGGCATTCAGCCTTTTAAGCATCAGAGACCACCTGGCTCCAATCTCCTGCATATCTGCCTGCCCTCCCCTGCCTTTAAGCTCCTGGGGCAGCTCCTCCTGATACCATTTAAAAAAGGTCCTGACAACGGCCGCGCTGGCCAGCTCTCCCTTGGCCAGCCCTCCCATCCCGTCGCAGACGGCAGCCAGCAAACTTTCTCTGCCCTCCACCCATCCATGGCAAAGCAGAAGACTGTCCTGATTGATATTCCTGAAATTCCCCCGGTCGGTGGCCGCCGCAGCCATAAACCTCATGCTTCTCCCATTCCCTCCTTCCCGCGAAACCTCCGGTTCAAAGCGCCGATTCAAAACCATAACGGCCTCATTCTAAACATGAAAAACAAACTCCTCATTGCCAAGCCGCAGCAGATCTCCGTCGAAGATCTCCCTCTCAAGGTGAGCGGGCGCCTCCCTGTCATTGATATAGGTGTGATTTTTGGAATGAAGGTCCTTGACATAATAGCGGCCTCCCCTGGTAATAATATCCGCATGGCTTCTGCTGACAGCCGGATTGTCCTTTACGAAATAATCTACATAGCTCTTCTCCTTGCCGATCCGGTATACAGGCTTGTCAATCGAGATCGTCTCCCTTGTCAGAACACGAAAAAGGGTAGGATAACGCAGGCTCTTCTGCTCACTGAGCAGAGCCGTTCCCTCCTCGTCCGCTCCCCTCTCGTACGTTCCCTCTGCCCCTTGATCCACAGCCAGAAGGCCCGTTTCTCCATCCCAGTCCCTTTCGTCACCGCCTGTCCCATCCCAGTCTTCCCCTTTCCAGGCAGTATAGCTTCTCCTCCTGGACCATCCGCCCGTCTCACGGTCCGTCCCCGGCCCTCTGACAGCTCCGGCAGCAAAGCTTCGCACCCGGCGCAGGTCAAAGGGAACCGTCTCCCGCAAAAAACGGGCAAATTCCGACAGAATTTCACTGTCCTCCTCCCTTAACGGCCTTGCCGAGTAGACCATAGCCGCAAAAAGCTGAGACGGGGTCCCGCGAGCCTGACGGCCGGCTGTCGGAAGATAAACAAAACGAATCTCTCTTGTCACTTCATTAAAATAGACATACTTAAAATCCGTGACCAGATGCTCCAGAGGCAGACGATTATGCTGAAGTCTCTCCATGGCCGCTGACGCCTGCTCGCAGATGTTCAAAAAATCCTCTCCAACAATGGGTTTTTCCAGACGCTCACAGAGACTGACGCCAATCGGCCCCCGAAAATCAGCCCGCCTCTTTTTCACCTGCACAGGCTCCAAAAAGCCTTCCAGACGCATCCGGCCAAACCTCTCCAGCTCCTTCTGGTCTATGGTCTCGCCCCATGAGACCTTCGTTCTTACGTACAGCTGAAAGCCTCTGGATTTGGCAGCAAAATACATACAATCCCCCCTTCAGCCGGCAAATGCTGAAAATATTCTGTTATCATAACCGGCGCAGCTGTTCTGACAGGCCGCCTGTTTTATCGGGAATAATCAATAGTCTTCCAAAGGATATAAGAAACGAAATATAAGAAACAAAATATACAGAAATACGGAAGGGACAAACAGAAGAGAGAAAAGGAAACAGCGTCCGCGAAATGGGTTCATAAATGTAACATGACTTGTATACATATATTGTACCTGATTCGGCGGCTTTTGCAAGTTTCTATTTTGATTAATTTACACGCTTTTTGACAACCTTTTGGAAAAGCGCCTGGCCGGATGCAAAAAAGGAGGACACCTCCCACGGTTATCTGTGAAAGATGTCCCCCGATCATACTGCTCTTATTTTATGGATTAACTGTCAATCCTGGCTCTTTATATCTCCCTGGCTCTTTTTCTTAAACAGCGCGGCCAAAGCGGCAAAGCCTGCAAGAATTCCCACCATATAGAAGGGAATATATCTTCCCGCATCGTCTCCGGTCTGCGTACTGCTTCCAGTCTGCTGGCTGCCGGAAGAACTCTGTCCGGAGCCTGAGCCCGTCTGTCCGTTTCCGGACTGACCGTCGTTTCCTCCGCCATTTCCTCCGTTTCCGCCAGAGTTCCCGCCGTTTCCACCGCCCTGTCCGCCTGTATTGTCGGCCATTACGCGAACCGTGCGCACGGCCGTCGCCGTATTGCCCGCTTCATCCGTAACCTTGTAAGTCAGCTCATAGGTTCCGGGAACTGCCGTGTCTACCTGACCCGTCACTGTAATGCGGCTCGTAATGTCATTGCCCTGATAGTCCGCAGCCGTTACTCCGTCAAGGGGATCAAAGACATCTCCCTGGCCGATCGTATTGGCAGAGCTATCGGGCAGAGTGATCACCGGCTCATATCCGCTCTTTTCCACCGTCACATAATTTACCGCCGTTCTGGTAAGTCCGCCGTAGGCATCGGTGATCTCGGCATACCAGCCAAAGGTCCCCTCCGGGGCGCCCGTCCAGGTATAGACGGCTGCCGTGCCGCTCTCTACATTTTCTGCGGTTCCAATTACCTCGTCGCTGTACACGTCCACGGTCAGCGCCGTAGTCTCAAGAGTTTTGGTCTGCGGTACGATTCCCAGCTCGGCAAAGCTGATCTCGAATTCCTCCTCGCCGTTGATTCCCGCCACATCGCCGATGCCGGTCTCATCCTTGGCATCATAGTCGTCCAGGCTGGGCGAGTAGGTGCGGAAAATAATCTTTTCGTTCTCCATATCGAAGTGCATCAGGCGGATGTAGCCCATGCCGCCCTGGCTCAGCCCCTGATAATCAAACAGCAGCTGATAAACGTTGCGCTCGGCGATTCCGTCGCCGTCATCGTCAAAGGAATCGATACGGGTCTGGGCATTGTGATAATGGCCGGAGAGAACCATGCACACGTTGGGATTAACCGCCACCACCTCATCGTAAATCCGCTGAGGCTCTTCTCCCAGACCGCCGCTGGCCAGCAGATACTCATGGAAATTCAGGATAGCCTTTCTCTCCGGATACTGTGCCAGCACATCATTCATCCACTGAATTTCCTCATCACCGATGCCCCAGCCCATGTAAATCATGATAAAGTCAATGCCGTCCACGGTGATCAGGTCATAGTGTCCTCTGTTGTCCTTGTAGCTTTCACCATACCAGGGATTCTGATTGTATCGGTCTTCACCGAAATATTTGCTGAAATTCGTATAGTCTCCGCTCAGATGCCCCACATCGTGATTGCCTGCCAGAACGCCGTAGGGAATGCCCGCCTGGTCCAGCATCTCATAGGCCTTATCGGCATTTTCCCATTCCGGAATCAGCGGCTCATCATCGATAATATCTCCATCGTGGAACAGATACTGAATATTCATCCTCTCCCGGTTGTTGATAATCCAGTTATGTATATCCAGCTGGTACTGATACTGTCCGTCCACATCCTGACTGGGATTTCCCTCATAGTCCTCATTATAATACTGGGTATCGCTCTCCACCACAAAGGTAAAATCATAATCCTCTCTGGGCGTATCGTTCTCATTGTAGGCGGCGCTTTCCGACGCCTCGCCCGGCGCATACTGAGCGGGCGTATACCCCTCGCCGCTCTGCACCATCACATGAACCACAGAGCCGTCCAGATGATCTTTCAGTTCTATATCCGCCGTCAAAGTCATCCCGTCTCCCTCCGCGGCCTGCGCTGCCGCCGGAGCCGTCCCTGCTTCGTCTGCGGTCTGCTCTGCCTCCATCCGATCCCAGCTTTCCGTGGAGGTATTATACACATAGAGGAAGATTTTTTCATTGCTGGCATTTCCCTCCCAGCTTACACGGACTACACTGCTCTCGCCTGCCGTGCCGCCCAGCTCAATATCGAACTGCTCCCAGGGGAAGCCGTCTCCAGAGGCCTGCTCAAATGTCTGGCTGTCTGTGCCGGAAGTATCGCTGACGCCGCTGCTCTGGGTAATATTGGCATCGCCCAGCTCATATCGCTCTCCCCGCTTGAAGGTGACTGTCATATCATCGCCGGTGGGGTCCGTCACCTGAACGGAGAAGGTGGGATCGCCGTGGACCAAGGCTCCGTCCGCCGGCAGCAGATCTCCTTCAACGTCTGCGTCCTCCTCGGGAACAGAAAATTGGATGGTTTTCTCTGCTTTATTTCCGGCCGCATCCAACGCCGTCAATTGGAGGACATGACTGCCTGTCTCCATATTCTTATTGTCAATGGTATAGGGCAGTTCAATGCTCTCCCCGTCCAGCAGAGCCGTCAGCCGCACCTCTTCGCTCAGGGCGTCGGAGGCCTCCGCCTCGATCACCTGATTTCGATAACTTGCGCCCTCCTCCAGATTGACGGTAATCACCGGGGCGGTATTGTCCACAATCACGTTCACCGTACACGTTCCGGAGCTGATGCTGTGACTGCCGTCGGTCAGGGTTGTGGTATCCAGATCGTAGCGCAGAGCGTTAAAGCTGTCAGGCGTCAGCCGGAAGGTCACGTACAGGATTTCCACTTTGCTGGTGCCGTCGCCCATATTGATCTCGGTCTCCGAAGACACCGTTCCCATGTCATAGGGCTCATCCGGCCGCCAGTTGTCCTCGGTGTGCTCGACGGCGCCGATTCCCTGTACCGCCTCGTATTTCACCGGCCGCAGAGAAACGCCGTCCGGCAGAATCAAACGGATATTTTTCAGCACGAAATCATCGTTATTTTCAATGTTGTGTTCCAGGTTGTTGGCCTTGTTGCCTGCGTGGAAGGCAATGGTAATCTCACCCGTCTGCGCATCGAAGTAATGCTCATCCACGGCGTAGGAATAGGTAGCCCAGGCGTCATATGTGCCCTCGTTGAAGACGCCCAGAACATCCTCGCCGATGGCTGCGGCATTTTTGAAAAACACATCGGTCTGACTCGCGTCAAAGGCAATCCGGGCATCTCCGTTGATGGAGGCCACTCCGGCAACAGCCGTCCCGTCGATCTCCAAATCTCCGCCTGTGCCAATGATGGCCTCCACGCTGGACAAATACTCTCCCTCTGCCAGATTCAGACTGTCTCCCGTCTGCTGAGGTTCTTCATTTTGGACGGTTTTTATTTCTGTATTCACCGTCTGATAGCCGTCGCTGACCTCAAAATAATATTCATAATACTGCTTTCCATAGAGATCCACGGAGGGCAGCTCCTTGGCAAACACATCTCCCGACTCCCTGAGCAGATTGTACACCTCGAAAGAAGTGGAGTTGTTGTCCCGCAGATACAGGCGTACCGTCTTGATTGCAGTATCCTGCGACACTGCCTCCAGCTCAAAGACCAGACTTTCCTCCTGATCGAAGGTATCCGCCGTCCGGTCCGTAAGCACAGGGGCCGCTGCCTCATTGGGAAGCTCCGCCTGATATCTGGGCTTTTCGCTGTCCGTAACCCTCCCCGGCGTGGGCTCTGAATCATCGGAAACCATAACGCTCGTAAACGAACCGTCCGAATACCGATTCTGATAGGTGATGGACCGATCGGCCGTTGTGTTGTCAGCTCCGTTCATATTGTAGGTTACATAGTCCAGAACATCCTTCACATTGGTGGCGATTTTTACGCCGCGGGCGCCGGAATTGGCCATGCCGCCGCTGGAGATCTCGATTAACTGATCCTCCGTCAGATTTGTCCCGAACGCGCCATTGAAATCGTCGATGGTAAGGCTGTCGTTGCTCCCGTTCTTCACCCAGAATACCAGGCTCTCTCCTGCCTTTAAAATTCTGCTCTCTTCCGTCTCCCACCAGATTACGTCGCTGCTGTCTCCATTGTCCGGATAATTATAGTAGAGCTTATAATCCTTCAGGTCGATATCCCGGTTGGAATTATTATAGATCTCGATAAATTCATAGGCGTCCGCCCCGCTGACATTGGAGGTATCCGGAATAATCTCCGTAATGGTCAGAGCAGGGGCTTTGGAAGTATCCACCTCGGCTGCATTCTCCACCGTCACGGTCTGCCGGCCGGATAACGCCCTGTTCGTCCCGTCCCAGAGCTCGACCTCATACTGAAAATCTCCTATTTCACTGACCTGGTCGTAGGAGAAAACGGCCTGCAATACATCACCCTGATAAGTCATATCCGCCACAGCGGCAGGGTCCGTACTCTCTGCGGCATAAATCCGAAGTCGGGCTCTCAGAATTGTTTCCGTCAGATTGGTGCCCGACACGCTCACCGTCCAGCTCTCTCCTACGCCAATCTGTTCCGGAGCCTGTACCGTCACAGACGGATTCTCCACTGCCGCCGGGAAAGTATATTGCCCCTGGATAGACTGATCTGCATTGAGCGTCCCTGGCGCCGCCGTTCCGTCATAGGAGGCGGCCGCCCCCGTTTGGTTATAGCCAAAGGTTATGGCCTCATTTACTGCCAGAGAGCCGTCTGAGGAATCGGAAGCATTATACGCTGCCGTATAAAGAGTCTGGCCCGTTTTCGTCCGCAGAGACAGGCTCCTGGAACCGGAATTGGAAAAGCCGTCGGAATCCACCGTGGCCAGATTCTCTCCCATTACAAAGGCGGTCCTATAGTAGTCATTAAAATCACTCTCCGTATAGCCCGCGTTCGTATTGGCCGTATTTTTCACCCAGACCACCAGCGTCTCGCCAGCACCCAGGGTCAGTCCCTCCTGATTCAGCTTCCACTCCCGCACGGAATTGCCGTTGTCATAATAAAAGCTGTAGGAATCCAGCTCCACCGCCTGGCTGCCCCCATTATACAGCTCGAAATACTCATAAGCATCCGAACCGTCCACGTTATCCGTATTGGGAACGATCTCCGTAATCAGAAGAGGCGCGGGCAGCTCCGCCTGGGACACCTGTCCATCCACCGAGACGGTTATTGGCTGGCTGCTTGTCGTATTTACCCCGTCGCTCATAAATACCTGACAGGTAAACTGTTCTTCGCCGGCAAAAGCCTGCGCCGGAACAGAACCGGTAAAGGTTCCTCCATTATAAGTCAGAGGATACTGGCTGCTTTGGGAGGACACGGTTACTTCCACATAGGCTGTGGTCACAATAGCCTGCAAATCCGTTGCCGCAGTCAGGGTATAAGAAGCGCCTGCGCTGACCTTAGTGTCTGCGGTCACCGTCACAGCCGCATCCGGCTGCTCTGCCACCTGATAGGTGCCGCTGATCTGCTGTTCCTCCAGACGCGTCCCCGGCGTGGGGTTCTGATCATAGGAAAGGGTAGGCTGCTGCACCTGTCCCGGTGTACAGCCAAAATTGATTCCCATCTTCGTCTGCGCCTTCTGATCTCCATCGTTATAGGTGATCTGGGTGATGGTCTGACCGGTGGCCCTCACCGTAATGCGGATAGACCTCTCTCCGCTATTGGAAAAACCATTGACCAATTCTGTCGTCTTTACGACCTGGACGTCCTCTCCGATTCCATAGTAGGCGCGGAAATTTTCCATCCCCAAACTTGCGCTGGCCTCATTGCTGATCCACACCACCAGAGTCGCCCCGGCCTCCAATGTCATTCCCTGGGGAATCTCCCAGTCTGTCACCTTGCTCCCGTTGATATTCTGTATCAGATACTGGTCCAGATTCACCGGCGCGCTGGAAGAATTGTAGATCTCCACATACTCAAAGGCGTCGGTGCCGGAAGCCGTCGTCTGATCCGCCTGGTGCGTGTCCGCCACAATCTCTGTGATCAGCAGCGGCGTGGAGACTCCCGCCGTCCCGTTTAAAGCCTCCTCATATACAGCCGGGATTTCCGCCGCATAGGCCGGAACAGCCGTCCCCAGGCCCAGAGAGGACACGGCCATCGCCGCGCTCAGTCCTCCTATGGCCAGCCGCCGCAGCAGTCCTCCCCTATATCTCCTGCTTCTGTCCTTTTTCATTTTGTGACAATACTCCTTCCTTTTCATAAACTGAATTTCCAGCCTCTGTCCCATTGACAGGTAAATCCATTTTTTACAGACAGCAGGAGTATGACATATAAAAATGCAGAGCAGACGAAAGACAGGTAAATATCCGGTTAATTTTTTTGCCGCCCATGTTTGGCGCGCCATAAATAAACCCCCCTGAGAGTCAGCTCCCAGAGGGTTTATGTTTCATATATGATATTCCTCTTAAAACCTTGTACCGGTTTGAATCGGCAGCAGGAATTCCAGCAGGAATTCTTTAATACAGCTTGGCTCCGGCCGGCACGGCGTCGTCCAGCATCAGCAGGTTCAGGCCTTCATGGCCGTCGTACTCGTACACGGCAGAAATCAGCATTCCTTCGGAATCAATGCCCATCATCTTTCTGGGCGGCAGATTGCAAATGGCAACGGCGGTCTTTCCCACCAGCTCCTCCGGTTCATAATACTCGTGAATTCCGCTCAAAATGGTACGTCTGCGCTCAGTCCC
>CALWLM010000062.1 GCA_944381515.1 uncultured Lachnospiraceae bacterium
TAAAAAAATACTGCCGCACTGATTCTGCACGGCAGTATTTCTTTACTTTTTAATAGACTGTTGGAATTATTCGCGCTGGATTACTCCATCGTGTAGGGCATCAGAGCGATGTGACGGGCGCGCTTTACGGCCACGGTCAGGGCTCTCTGGTGCTTGGCGCAGTTACCGGTAATTCTTCTGGGAAGAATCTTACCTCTCTCGGAGACATACTTTTTCAGTCTCGCTACGTCCTTGTAATCGATCGGGGCGCTCTTCTCGCCGCAGAACACGCAGACTTTCTTTCTTCTGCGGATGCCGCCTCTTCTCTTCATGGGTGCGCCTTCTCTGTCTTCTTTATTAAAAGCCATGGTTTGTTACCTCCTTCTTCCAAACTCTCGGATTTCGTTCTGCTAATATCAGTTAAACGGAAGATCCTCGTCCTCCACGCCATCGGGGATGTTCATAAAACCATCACCCACAGGGCCGGGGGCCGGTCTGGACGCAGGGGCTCCAAAACTGCTGCCGCCGCCGAAACCACCGCCAAAGCTGTCTCCGCTGTTAGCCGCGGAAGCGCTCTTGCTCTCGGCAAATTCCAGTTCATCGACTATCACGCGCACGCTGTAGACCATCTGTCCGTCGCGATTGGTGTAGTTGTCGTTCTGGATACGGCCAATAACCACCATCTTGATTCCCTTGTGCAGGTAGCGCTCCACGAACTCTGCCTGCTTGCCAAAGGCCGTGCAGTTAAAGAAATCCGCGTCGGGCTCGCCCTCGCGCTTGAATCTTCTGTCCACGGCAATGGAGAATCTGGCTACAGCGGTCTGATTGCCGCCCTGTCCATATCTCACCTCAGGATCTCTCGTCAAACGTCCCATCAGCAATACTTTATTCATACTTACTCCTTCTTTGCGCGCATCAGGCTTCCTGCTTTACGCACAGATATCTGATTACCTGCTCCATGATCCGGACATGACTCTCCAGCTCATTGGGCGTATCAGAATTTCCTTCGAATTGGATGAAGTAGTAAAAGGCTTCTTTCATTTTCTGAATTTCGTAAGCAAGTTTCTTCTTACCCCATTCGTCAATGTTAGTAACCGTGCCGCCGAAACGGGTGATGTAACCCTTGATCTTCTCGATGGCGGCTGCCCTCTCATCGTCTTCGAGCTTAGCACTGAGCACTACGGCCAACTCATACTTGTTCATGCTTTCTCGTACCTCCTTTTGGTCTCTGGCCCCTGCAAATCCCGCAGGAGCAAGGATAGATTTGATGTGTTACGGTCTATTATCATACCATGGACAGGGCTGGATTGCAAGCGATTTTTGCGATTTCCTTCGGTTTATTCACGGTTTCTTCCTGATTTCTTCCGGAAATCACAGCAGACTATTGGCCCCGGGAAATTTCCATGCTATAATGGTTTTCGGCATCGATTCATAAGATACCATCGTTTCATAGGATATCGCTGTTTCAAAAAATACCCTTTATAAATCTACCAATTATAAATTTACCAAGGAGGAAATTTAGCAGATGTTCAGCAGCCTGATGCACGTTGCCTTTTATACGGAACATTTTGACGAGATGATGGATTTCTATACCAATAAGCTGGGCCTGCCCGTCAAGGTCCTGACCCGATTCAGCTCATACAGGGACAGCTCCGACCGCCCCGCCATGCAGAAAGCCGCCCTGGAGAACCCCGACCGCATTTTCAACGCGTATATTGAGCTGGCTCCCGGACAGTTTATCGAGCTTTTTCCGGAGAGAAAAGGGCAGGTTCGCCATGAGGCCCCGGACGGCAGCGAATTTGGCTACGCTCATTTTGCCCTGACAACCGAGGATATCTACCAGACCCGGCAGGAACTGGAGGCCAGAGGCGTTGTCTTTGACACCGGCATTTCCAAAGGCCCTTCCGGCACATACCAGATGTGGACTCACGATCCGGACGGGAACCGGTTTGAAATCATGCAGTATACGGAAGAATCCTATCAGGTGACGGGACATATCGACTGACCGATTTTTTATTCAAAATTATAGCATCCGGCTGCCCAGACGCCTCAGCCAGAGCAGCCAGCAGCCGCAGAATATCACCAGAGCGGCACCAGCCACAGCCGATACAGCCAAAATCCAGCGGAGTCGATTCCTGATCCGTTCCACAGTGGTGGCTGCCCGCCAAACGGTGAGGGAGTCGGCATCCAGTCCAATTACCCGGTGGTACTTCACGTACTCCTCCTGATAACTCAGGCTCTCGTCCAAACACCGGCTGTCAATGACCGCTGTATTCTCAGAAATCTCCGGCCATTGTTCCCCATGCCGGCCGGCATAATAACGGTAGCTATTATAGAGCTGAAAATATCCGTTCAGAAATTTATCATACTCCTGCCGCTCCGCAAACACTTCCGTCTCTACGGACCTGTCCTGCTCATACTTTCTCCCCCACAGGCCGCTTGCCGCAGCAAAGATAAGCCCGCAGGCAGCAAGCAGCCCGATCGCCCCCAGCAGACTGCGAGGCGGCCGGCTTCCACTGCGCCGAAGCAGCCACAATCTGCCGCCCAGGTTTGCCATCCCCCATAAGAGCATGACCGCAAGCAGGGCAGGCAGGCAAAGCTTGAGTCTTTCCAGCCCAACCGGCATTATCTGAGGCGCCAGCTCCACTTTTTCGCCCTCCACTTCTCCCTGGAGAAACTCTGTTGCAGCCAGCAAGGAAACCTGAACAGAATCCTCTGGAAGATTGTCAATATAGGGAGACGGCAGCGGCGCCGGTACTCTCCACTGCTCTATGGTTAAATAGGCCGCGGCACAGCTGCCTGCCAACAGCAGCGGAAGCAGCAGCGCCATCATTCTCCTCCAAAACAACAGGACGCTTTCTTCCTTTGCCATACCATAGCAGATATATTTCCTTCTCTCATAGTATTGAAAAACCACCCCGCCGCCTGCCGCCAGCAAAACCACAGCCAGGCAGATAACGGCAATCATTCCCGTCAGCCGTCTGTCCTCATGATACATCAGCCCAAGCACAGCCAGACTTGCTATGGTCAAAATCCATAGGAATAATTCAAAAATGACGAAGTGTTTCTCCCCTACATCTTCATTCTTTCCTTCATGGAGCGGTATCTCTGTCCTGCTCTCCTGCGCGCCCTCCTTTGCACTCTCCTCCATACTCTCCCCCGCCAGAATTTCATCTACTGTCACCCCGTAGAAAGCTGCCAGGGCCGGGAGGATCGTCACCTCGGGCAGCCCCTTGCCTGACTCCCACTTGCTGATGGCCTTATTGGAAATATGAAGCCTTTCGGCGGCCTCCATCTGGGTATAACCAAACCTCTTTCTGAGGGCAGCCAGGTATGCTCCCGTTTTCCTGCTGTCCACCGAGGTGTTCCTTATTTTTCTTGCTCTCCTGCCTTCCGCCAGCTTTTCTGCCGCCTTATCTGCCGTCTTGTCCTCCGCCATCTGAACCGCCCTCTCCTCCATCACCTGAGCCTCCTTTTCTTCCAAATAAGACCGCCGATCAGCAATACCGCCAGACAGCCTCCTGCCGCCACTCCGGTGA
>CALWLM010000063.1 GCA_944381515.1 uncultured Lachnospiraceae bacterium
ATTCCTCCAAACTCTCATCTTAATATAGAGTTTAAAGCGGCTTCTTTTAAAAAGCAAGGGATGAGAAACGGTTCTGACTGAAATGAAAAAATAAATATTGACAAGGAAGGGATAAACTAGTATAGTATAATTACAAATTGGATTATGAAATATACCAATTTGATAGGCGCGCGGGCGATGGAATACATCGCAGATGACCGAGGTCATAAAGGAACAAAGAGGAACGACAAAAGAAGGAGGAGGACAAGGAGGAGAAAAGATTGATGAGGCATTATGTTTTGGCATCGCATGCCTATCTTTCTCAGGGATTTGTCAGCGCGCTTCGGTTGATTATCGGAGAGCAGGCAAACCTGAAATATTATTGTGCCTATGTGGATGAGGAACAGGAGCATTTTAAAGACAGGATTCTGGCGGATTTAGCAATTTTGCCGCCGGAGGATGAGGTGATCGTTATGACCGATATGTTTGGCGGCAGCGTCAACAATGAGTTGATGGAGTTGATCCACCGCAACGGGATACATCTGGTCACTGGCGTAAATTTAGCATTGATCATCGGCATTTTATTGGCAGATGCTACAGAACCGGCAGAAACTCTGCTCCCCCGCATGATAAAAGAGGCCAGGGAGGGAATGCTTTACTGCAATGAGATAGACATGGAAAATGCCAATCCATTGGATGATTTTGGGGAGGATGTGTACAGATGATAAAAGCATTGCGTGTGGATCACCGTCTCCTTCATGGTCAGGTAGCATTTTCCTGGACGTCGCATCTGGGGGCAGACTGTATTTTACTGGCGAGCGATTCGCTTTTGAACGATGAACTCCGACTGACAACAGTAAAGATTGCCCGGCCGCCGGGAATACGTCTGGTAGCAAAGACGGTAGAAGATTCAATTAAAGCGATAAAATCCGGAGTTACGGATAAATACAAATTGTTTATCGTTACGGATACCATTGATGATGCAGCCAGAATAGCGAGGGAATGCCAGATAAAAAGCATCAACCTAGGAGGGACGAAATCGGCGAAGAATAAGACGAAACTGTCCAAAGCTATCTATGTTACGGAGCAGGAAAAAAAATTATTACAAGAACTGCTTCAGGAAGGTATTGAGTTAAATATTCAGATGATTCCCAGCGAAAAGAAAATCCATGCGGAATCGGTTCTGAATTAACAGAAGGGGGAACGATATGGTTGTTATTCAAACGTTGCTGATTGCACTATTAACGCTGGCTGCCCGCTGCCATACCATGTTTGGAACCAGCCTGATTAACCGGCCGATCGTATTGGGAGCACTGACAGGGCTGATTGTCGGGGATTTGCAGCAGGGCATTATTATGGGAGGAACGCTGGAGCTGGCATTTGTCGGAGCAGTATCTATAGGAGCTTATATACCGCCGGATATGGTGTCCGGAACAATTCTTGGTACGGCTTTCGCTATCGCCGCAGGCGCTGGTCCGGAGACGGCCCTGGCACTCAGTTATCCGATTGCAGCGGCTTATCAGGCAGTCAGCACCTTGGGGACGCCTCTAGGACTTTGGCTGATGCATAAATGCGACCGCTATGCGGAGGAAGGAGATGTAAAAAAATTTGAACGTGGTTATTGGATAACCGGTTTTGTACCGAAGCTAATTTTCCTTCCGATTATTCCTCTGGCTTTTTATTTTGGCTCAGATGCTGTAGTGTCTCTGCTAAACCGGATGCCTGCTTTTATCCAGACCGGCATCAATATTGCCGGCGGTTTGATTCCGGCTCTTGGTTTTGCTATGTTGGCGCAGATGATTATGAATAAAAAAGTGGTCGTATTCTTTTTCCTGGGATACTTTACAGTCCAGTACCTGGGGATTGCCACGACCGGGGTGGCTATTTTTGCGGTAATTCTGGCAGTTGTGCTGGTTCAGATTGAACAGAGACTGTCTGCAAGAAGCAATTCTCAAAATGCCAAGGATGGGGGTGAATTAGATGAATTCTAAAATTGTCACGGATATTGTTACGCAGGATGAAAATCGAATTGTGGAAAAGAAAGACTTGAAAAAGGTTTTTCTTCGCTCTATCCCCATGGAATTTACCTGGAATTATGAGCGACAGATGCATCTGGGCTATTGTTACGCGCTTCTGCCGGTTTTGAAAAAGCTGTATAGAGGTAAGGATTTAGCAGATGCAATGACGCGGCATATGGAATTTTATAATACGACTCCGCATATTATCACATTTCCTTTGGGTATTTCAGCGGCGCAGGAAGAAAAATGCGTAGAAGATCCGGAGCATGCGGATAAGACGACAGTCTCCACTGTTAAGACTGCTATGATGGGGCCTATCGCCGGTATTGGAGACAGCTTCTTTTGGGGCACTTTACGTATTTTGGCTACGGGAATCGGCACGTCGTTGGCATTGCAGGGAAATATTCTGGGACCGATCTTATACTTGCTGGTGTTTAACGTGCCTCATTTTATTCTTCGCTATATGGGAACCTTTTTGGGATATAATCTGGGAACCAGCTTTTTGAGCAAGCTGGAGGCCAGCGGTTCTATGCAGCTATTGACCTATGGAGCGTCTATTATAGGTCTGATGGTGGCTGGATCTATGACGGCGGAAATGGTTTATATGACGTTAAATATTCCTGTAGGAATAGGGGAAACGGCAACAGATTTGCAGACGATACTGGATGGGATTCTGCCGGGCATTATGCCATTGGCTTTGTTTGGTCTTGTTTATTGGCTGTTAAAGAAGGGCGTAAAGCCTTTGCCTTTGACCTTTATTTTAATGGGAGTGGGAATCCTGGGCGCAGCGTTTGGATTCCTGGCATAATAATAGGCGGCTAACCGGAAACCTCAAGGCCCGCAAAAACAAAGCGGGCCTTGAGACAAGAGGAGAAAGGGAGGAAATAAAAGATGCTTAATTTTGATAAAGAAAAATATCTTTCGATGGGGAGACTGGTGCAGTCCAAAAGAGGAGAGCTGGAAGAGATAGGCGCAAAGATTTACCGTGACGGAGTCAAAAATATTTTTTTTACCGGTGTGGGCGGAACGACGGCAGAGTTTACCTCTGTCAAGAAGGTTATAGAGAGCCGGACGGATCTGCCGGTGTACTGTGTCAATGCCGCAGAACTGATGCTGGAGGGGCATAGGCAATTGAACCGGGATTCGATCGTGATTACAGGCAGCAAAAGCGGCGATACAAAGGAGACAGTAGCCGTAGCCAAGTGGTGCAGGGAAAGAGGAATCAAGGTCGCTGCTGTTACAAAAGAAGAGACTCCTTTATGCAGCCATGTCGATTATCTGTGTACGATGGATTCCACAGGAGTGGAAAACACCTATCTGAGCTTTTATTATATTGTGTTAAAATTGCTGAACCTGCGTGGGGAGTTTGACGAGTATGATGAGTTTGTAGCAGCTATGGAACATGTTCACGAGAGCTTGGTAAAGGTAAAGGAAAAATTTGATCCGACAGCGGAGAAAATTGCGAAAAAGACCTATAAGGAGCCCTATCAGATTTGGATTGGATCTGGAAACATCTGGGGAGATATTTATATGTTTACCATGTGTATTTTAGAAGAAATGCAGTGGAAACGGACGAAGGCGGTTTCCAGCCCGGAGTTTTTCCATGGGACGCTGGAACTGGTCGATGAAGATACGCAGGTGTTCCTGGTAAAGGGGGTGGATAAGTGCCGGCCTTTGGATGAACGGGTGGAAAAGTTCCTGAAGCAGTATGCAGATAAGCGGGTGGTCATTGATCTGGCGGATTATAAGCTTGACGGAGTGGACGATAAGTTTGCGGATATTGTAAGCCCTATGGTGACAGAGACGATTTTAACTGGGCGGCTGGCTCCCCATATTGAGCATCATACGGGGCATTCCCTTGCATTCCGTAGATATTACAGGCAGTTTGACTATTGAGTTTTTCGACAGGGTTGCATTTATGATAAAAGCGGTTATTTTTGATATGGACGGCGTGATCATAGACAGCGAACCGGTGTATATGGCACGGCAGGAGGCTTATTTGGCTGCCAGAGGAAGGAGTGCAAGCCGCGCGCAGCTGAATAAGCTGGTGGGAGCGTCCAATAAGGACTGCTGGGAAATGCTGCTTTCTTTAGCGGGCCCGGAAATTACCATGGAAGAGCTGAAAACGGATTACCGCCGTTATCAGGCCGGACTTCCTCCCATCCGTTACAGAGATATCCTGAATCCGGATTTTTGCACAGCTGCCGGCATGTTGAGGGAAAAAGGGATTCGCCTTGCCTTAGCATCTTCATCGCCGATGGATCACATCCATGTAGTGCTGGAGGAATGCGGCCTGGAAAACTGGTTTGAGCAGGTTGTATCGGGAGAGCAGTTCGCCAAAAGTAAGCCGGACCCGGAGATTTATTTATATGCTCTGAAAAAACTGAAAATTGGGTGCGGCGAGGCGGCTGCCGTGGAGGATTCAGCTTATGGGATTCAGGCTGCCAAGGCGGCAGGGCTGACCTGCTTTGCGCTCAGGGAAAACCGGTTTGATTTTAAGCAGGATAAAGCGGACTACCTGATTGACAGGCTGTCTCAGCTGCTTAATTATCTGTAAGAATAACGGGAGGCCTTGCGTCTCCCGTTGTTGTTTTTAGATACGGTTTTCAGGTTGAGAAAGGAGAGGAAAGAGAGTGCGGGAAAGCAGGGAGTTTATCAGACATGCGTTAGCATTGGCTCTGCCGGTTATGGTTCAGCAGCTTCTTAACAGTTTGCTGAATATGACAGATACAGTGATGGTCGGAATGATTGGGGAGAACGCGATCAGTGGAGTGGCGGTTGCAAACAAGGTTTTTTCAATTTATCAGATGATTTTGTTTGGACTTTCCAACGGTTTTGGGATTTTTATCAGTCAGTACGGAGGCTCTGGCCAGCGTGACAGAATAACCGATGTTTTTAATGAAGGACTTCGTTCCTGCCTGGTGGTGGGAGGTTTGGGGATTGTAATCTGCGGCTGTTTCCAGGATGAGATTCTTGGCCTATATTTGAAAAATGTAGAGGTGGCGGTTCTGGCAAAACGGTATTTATCCGTGCTCTTGGTTTCTTTTCTTCCGTTTGCTGCAACAAACATGTATTCGGTTTGCTTTCGATCCCTGGAAATGCCCCGGTGTACTCTGATTGCCGGAACGGTTTCCTTTCTTTTTAATGTGGTTGGAAACTATGTGCTGATGTTTGGAAAATTGGGCTTTCCAGCTCTGGGGGTTGCGGGGGCGGCAGTTTCAACGGTAATCAGCCGCTTTATCGAATTAGCAATGCTCTATGGCTTGGGGAGAAAATATTTGGCGGATGTGCGTCTTAAGCTTCGCTATGCGATGGGAATGCGTTTTCGGGGAATGATATGGAAAAGAGCGGTTCCGCTGATGACGAATGAATTGATCTGGTCAGTTGGATTGAATGTGATTTTTATCAGCTACAGTTATGCAGGAGAAAGCTTTATTCCGGCGGTGACGGTGGTGGATTCTATCAATAATTTGGTTTATGTGGTATTTAGCGGCTGTTCGGTAGCCATCAGCGCGATAATCGGGAAAACACTGGGATCCGGCGCTCTGGAACAAGCCCAAAAAGAAGTGCGTACAGTCATAAAGCTTGTTCTGGCAATTTATTTGACCGGAGGGGTGATTTTAATTGCGACCAGCCCGGTAACGCCCCGCCTTTTTTCTTTAAGCGACGCTAATCTTCATATGGCGGCCAGGCTGTTAATCGTTAAAGCGCTGTTTGCCTGGACGCAAGGGTATTCCAATACGGTATACTATGTACTGCGCTCAGGAGGAGATACGAAATCGGTGCTGATTATCGATGGGATCTTTACCTGGCTGGGCCCTGTCCTTTTGAGTATTGTCGGGGCAAGATTTCTGCATCTGAATATTATGTGGACGTATCTTTTGGTAGAGGGGGCAGGACTTTTAAAGGTGTGCCTGGCTACATATTTTTTGCGGAAAGGAAACTGGATTCGCAATTTGACTTTACAGGAGGAATCATTAGATGGATGAGAAGAAAACGATGGATACTTATATTCGGGAAAGTGCAGAAGCACTGAAAAATATGCTTTTTCATATGCCGGATGAAGTTGAAAAGCTAAAAGATTTATACGTAGGGCAGCCTTGTCAGAAAATACGGATTGTTGCCTCTGGATCTTCTTATAATGGGGCTCTCTGCGCCCGGTTTTATATGCAGGACATTCTGAAAACAGAAATAGAGGTAACGACGCCCTTTGAATTTGTCCATTACATTCCGATTGATAAGGCTTTTACGTTTGTAATCAGTCAGAGCGGATGCTCAATCAATGCAATAGAAGCCCTGGATATTCTGCAAAGAAGGGGAGAAAAAGCGATTGGCATAACAGGGAATCCTCAGAGCATATATAGGGAACACTGCGATTATATCTTGGATTACGGCGTGGGAGAGGAAACAGTGGGATATGTGACGAAAGGTGTGGTAACACTGATCTTGTTTCTGGATCTATTCGCTCTGCAGACAGCTCTGGGGCAGGGAAAAATTAAAGAAGAGATTTATCAGGAGGAGATACGGAAATTGAAGGAGGCGGTGGAGAGATACGGCCAGGTTTATGATCAATCCCGTGATTTTATTACCCGTAATTTTTCCCTGCTTACTTCCATGCATCAGGCTTATGTATTAGGCAGCCATACAGCTTATGGGATAGCGGCGGAGGCAGCGCTGAAGATAGGAGAGACGGTGTGTATTCCGGCATCTTCTTTTGAAAGTGAAGAATTTCTGCATGGGCCGAATTTGCAGTTAACGCCAACCTATTCCGTGTTTATTATCGATGCACATGATGAAACATCCCAGCGGTCGCTCCAAATCTATCAAGCGGTATCGGCCGTATGCGAAAGATGCTTTTATATCGGGTTGGGAAAAGAAGACGGGGACACTAAAAAGCTGATGATCCCGATGAATACAGAACACAATTTGCTGCCCTTTGTTTATCTGCAGTTTTTTCAGCTGGTTGCTTATCAAGTGACGGAAAGTCTTCATCGCTGGGAAAAGCATCCTATGTTTGCAAGATTCAGAGATAGGATAGAATATAAGATAAAATAGGAAGATGGACTTAGGGGGACACAGGCTGGCTGCGTCCCCCTCATTGCTTGATTATCTATCAGGAGGATGCTATAATAATTTTTAAAGATTTAAAGCTGCTAAAGAACGGCGGGGCGAGGCTTGGAGATCACATAATGAAGAAAATGTATTTAGATGTTTTAATTGCGGACGATATCAGAAGCAGTATTGAAACCGGCAGGTATCCGGAAAACAGCCGGCTACCCTCAGAAAACCAGCTGTGCGAAATATATCGCGTGCAGAAGATGACGATTCGATCCAGCCTGCAGATTTTAAAGGATGAGGGGAGAATCTATTCCAGGAAAAAGAGTGGGCATTATGTGCAGAAACAGAGAATCGTGAAAAACCTGCGTTATTTTCAATCTACTACAAGATTGGTGGAGAGCCTGGGAATGGAGAACGAGTCGGTTCTTTTGGAGATTAAGAAGGTTCCGTCTGATAAGCGTATTTCACAGCGGATGAACATCAATATTGGAACAGATTTGTTCCGGGTGAAACGGCTTAGGAAAGTAGACAAAATGCCGGTAGCCTTGGAATGGAATTATATTATTGCAGAGTATTTTCCTGGTTTGGACACGATAGATTTGCAGAGAAATTCCTTATATCAGCTTTATGAAGAAAAATACCAAGTGTGCGTAGACCGGGCGGAGATGCAGCTTTCTGTCGCTTATGCCAGCCAGGATGAAGCGGAACTTTTGGATGTAAACACAGGGGATGCTTTGATTAAAGAAGAGGGGCGTACATTTGATTATACCAATCGATTTATTGAATTTACCGAAAATTTTATGCGGATTGACCGCTTTCGGTTTGTAAAATAGGAGAAATCATGCAGACGCCGATATATCAGCAGATCATGAATACAATAGTAGAAAAAATAGAAAAGGGAGATTATCTTCCGGGGGAAAAACTGCCAAGCGAGAGAGAGCTTGCCGAACTGTACGGGGTAAACCGGATGACAGTTAAAAAGGCGATGGATATGCTTGTAGATACTGGATATCTGCATCGCAGCGTGGGGAAGGGAACTTTTGTAAAAGAGGATAAGAGCAAACTTCTTCTGGGTGTGGGAAAACCGGCGGCCGTACAGAATTACGGTATGAGTGCAAAGATAAAGAACAGAGGAATGAAGGCCGCCAGTTCTGTTATTTTTTCCGGGGTTTTGCAGGGATATCCTTCGATGTGCGCCAGACTGAGGATTTATCCGGATAAGTCTGTATTTGCCTTGCACCGCGTACGGTACGGGGACGACGACCCGTTAGGCATTGAATACACATATATTCCGGCAGAATATTTTGATGATGTGGAGGAGCAGGATTTCAACCATATTTCGCTTTACGACTATATGAATTCCAAGGGACGCCTGCCTGTAGAATTTACGCAGACTTTAATGATTATTCGCTGCCCGAAGAGAGAGGCAAAGTATCTGAAAATAGAGGAGGGCGTTTCAGCTGTATTCTGTTTTGAATATACGGGGAGGGATTCGTCCGGACAGGTTGTGGAATATACACGTTCTTATCTGAAGGCGGAGAGCGTGGAGTTTCGTTTCTTTCAGTACAATGGCGAAAGATTGTTTTGAAACGTTTGTCGGGTTGGACGCATTGCTCCTGCATTGCTTAAGGAATATCGTATAGAGGAAAGAGAAAAAAAGTTGAACTCTCCGGCGAATAGTGTTAGAATAGCAATGGTTTTCAGGCATTTGATAAGGAAAGAAAGAGGAGAGATTATATGTCAGGACATTCCAAGTTTGCGAATATCAAGCATAAAAAGGAAAAGAACGATGCTGCCAAGGGCAAGATCTTTACGGTTATTGGCCGTGAGATTGCAGTGGCGGTCAAGGAAGGTGGAGCAGATCCGGCCAATAACAGCAAGCTGCGCGATGTAATTGCCAAGGCCAAGGCCAATAATATGCCGAATGACACCATCGAGCGCGGCATCAAAAAGGCTGCCGGAGATATCGGAAGCGTAAATTATGAGAAGATAACCTATGAAGGATATGGCCCCGGCGGAGTAGCCATTATCGTAGATACGCTGACGGATAACAAAAACCGCACGGCGGCCAACGTCCGGAGCGCATTTACCAAGGGAAACGGCAATATTGGAACGCCGGGCTGCGTATCCTTCATGTTTGACCAGAAGGGGCAGATTATCGTAGACAAGGAAGAGTGCGAGATGGACTCCGACGAGCTGATGATGACGGCTCTGGATGCGGGCGCAGAGGATTTCAGCGAGGAGGACGACTGCTACGAGATCTATACCGATCCCGATGAGTTCAGCAAGGTCCGCGAGAGTCTGGAGACGGCGGGAATCCCTATGGCGGACGCTTCGGTGACGATGGTTCCTCAGACCTGGGTGGATCTGACAGATCCCGATTCAGTCAAGTATCTGCAAAGAACGCTGGATCTTCTGGATGATGACGACGATGTGCAGGCCGTTTATCATAACTGGAACGAAGCATAATAAAAGATAAAAAGGGGGCGGGGAGCTGCCGGACCGGGATATTACAAGAAATATCCTGATCGGCCGGAATCCCCGCCTTTTGCAGTGCAAAATGAAATCGAAGGAGTATCGGCAGAGCATCAGCTGCTGAGCTGTACCAGCAGAAGTTCTACAGCCAGCTGATCGGAAAGGTTGCCGGTCTTGACGGCGGTTTCAGCCTCCACGCAGGCAGATACCGCAGCCTCCAGGGCTCTGGGAGTGAAGGCGCGGGCCTGAGAGCGGATCTTGCCGGCCACATAGGGATTGAGGCTCAGCTTCTGCGCAATGGTACGCTGATCCATGCCGGTATCGGAAAGCTCACGGACCTGGAGAAGCTGATTGAATTGTCTGGCAATCAGAAAGAGGATACGCATGGGCGGTTCCTTTAGGGCCAGCAGATCCTGATAGAGCCGCAGCGCTCTGTCCCGGTTGCGGGAGGAGACGGCGCCCACCATGTCGAAGATGTGGCCGGTGATCTGTACGGAACCCACTGCCTGAACATCTTCGGAGGTGATTACATCTCTTCCGTCGGTATAAGCCAGGAGCTTGTCCAGCTCACTGCGAATCAGATCCATGTCGGTACCCGTTCGTTCCAGAAAAAGATTCATGGTGTTTCGGGTAATCTGTTTATTTTCCTTTTTCAGTATAGAAAGAATCCACTTTTCAATATAGGCGGGTTCCTGGCGCTTTAGCTCCACAGCATAGCCCAGGGAATTGACGGCCTTGTAGAGTTTGCTTCGCTTATCCATCTGAGATTCCACAAAAATTATAATGGTGCTCTCCGGCATGGCCGGCAGATATGCCGGCAGCGCCCCGGCATCCTTTTTGAACAGGCCGCTGTCTTCAATAAGGATCAGGCGATGTTCGGCAAAAAAGGGAAGGGTGTCGGCTGCGTCAATAATGGCCCGAACATCTGCCTCTTTTCCCTCGAAATGATGATAATTCATCGTGTCGCCGTCCAGAATAGCTTCCCGCAGGCGGATCTTGAAGCTTCTCTTCAGATAGGCCTCTTCGCCGTACAAACAATACACCGGCCGAAAGGTGCGGTTTTTGATGTCCTGATTTAATGTCTGCATGTAAGCGTCTCCTTTCTTGTGCGGTGCTGCGGCAAAGATGCTCGATTACAGTATACTCATCGGGACGGGAAAGTACAAGTGAAAAGATGTAAAATTTGATGTCAAGCACAAATGAATATGTCCTAAAAAAATTTATTTATTAGCCCCGAGACACGGAGCCATTTCACTAGTAAGAAGTACCCTGTTAAAGTCCTTTGCGATTTCTGTTGATTGGTTTTTAAACATCTGCTGATTGGATTGCTTGGATGAGGCTAGCAGAAGAGCCAGTCCCTGTCAAAGGTGCGGTGCACCGCTGCACGGCTTTGCCTTTGACAGGAACTGCCTTTTCTGCTATGGGGGTAATCAAGCAGTCCAATCGGCTCGGCTGCTATCGCCATGCCTTAGTATTTTTGTTGGCTGTTGTAGATGCGGTCAGTTTGCCACACCCGAATGGTGGGCCTGTTTCCGGACGAAATTCCCAAAAGCAGCCCGCCGCCAGGGGTGGTTCATGGGAGGAATATAGCGCTTTTTCGTTTTAGGCGGCTGCACATCTGGGTCCAGTTCTTTTGACTTTTCTGCCCGAAGGGGGATCTGTTCAAGGGCATACACGGCATTGTCATTGGCACAGCAGAAGAGGCTGCCATCGAAAGCTTTTATCACCAAGACCTTCGTGCCTTTCCGGTAGCATACCTTGCTTCCTTGCTTATCCACCATGCTGTAATAATTGTTCCGGAACTGGATGGAATGGCCGCTGTCCACCATCCTTTCCGTCAGGACTGCAAGGATCAGGTTGATTTTTTCGGGTTCCGGTTGCACTTCAAAGACAGATCTGCTATCCTTAAAGGGAAGTGCAAACTTTGCGTTGAATTCTTTTATGTAGGAGTTCAAGAATTCATTCGCGGCATCTATGGTCGTGACCCCTGCCAGCCTTAATTCGACTGGCAGGCGCGACTGTAGGGTTTGGTTGAGGCGCTCCACCCGCCCTTTCGTCTGTGGCACGCTGGTAGATTCCAGCTGGACGCCGAGTTGCTTGCAGGCATAAGCGAACTGCGTATAGGTATCCTCGTCAATGGACGGGGAATTTTTCTTTTGGTAGGTAAATATTGTACGCCGGTCGGTAAGGAACTTATAGGGGATGCCGTAGTCGCGTAGGATTTGCTGGAATACATGGTAGTAGGCGTTTAATGTTTCCTGCGTATCGAACCATGCGCCGGTGATGCAGCCCTTGGCATCATCGATCGCCAGGTGCAGATGCCATATATGCCCGGGGATCCATTCAAACGAGGAGGCATCCAACTGCTCCAGTTCGCCGAAATAAGCGCATCTCGGCCGTCGGGGATGGGCATCCTCCAGGCTTACCAGGTTGGTTTGGATGGAATCCGCCTCCTTTTTTGTTTTTACCTGCTTCTTTGCCTGTTCTAATTCTTTGCGGGTCTTCTTCTTTTTGGCCTTGGTTGCCCTAGGAGGCAGGATATATTCCTTTTCCAGGATACTGGCTACAGAGGAACGGGAGAGTTTGATGCCTTCTTCTTTCTCCAAGAGTTCCGTAAAATGCTGGAAATTTGCGCCATCATACTTGGTGAGGTAGAGGCCGACCACCAGACGGCGGGTCTCCGGTGGGATTGTGGTGGCAGGCTGACGCCCCCTGTTGCCATGGACAAAAAAGGCTTTCCCTTCTTTTTTGTACCCATCCAGCATGCGGTTAATGTGCCGGCGGGTACAGCCGAGGGTTAGGGCAGCCCTGCCTTTGCTTGCGTCGGGGTGGTCGGCCAGGTGCTTGATCACTTCGTATTTCTTTTGTTCGTCCATTGTTAACACTACCTTTCTGATAATGAATCCCTCCTATCCGTCTATAGATAAGAGCAATTATACTACATTTGGGACATTTTCATTTGTGTTATACTAGGACATTATCATATGTGGCTTATAGTACAAGTGAAAAGATGTAAAATTTGAATGACAAGAGAAGTGGTTTATGTTATGCTTATAGCAGTAGGCGGCCTGTAGCGCCGAGCATGTATTATAAACAGGAGGAGTGTATTATGGGAATTATTCAGAGATTTACGGACATTATGTCGGCTAATATCAATGCTCTGTTAGACAGGGCGGAGGACCCGGCCAAGATGATTGATCAGTATCTGCGTAATCTGCAGGAAGATTTGGCCAATGTAAAAGAAGAGACGGCTACTGTGATGGCGGAGGAGAAACGCTGCGAGCGGGAGCTGAAGGAGTGCACCGCTGAGATTGCCAAGCTGCAGGCCTATGCAGAGAAGGCGGTACTGGCGGGCAATGATAACGATGCAAAGCAGTTCCTGATGAAGAAGACGGCTCTGGTGGAGAAACAGGCAGGTCTGCAGCAGGCTTATGAAGCGGCGGCGGCCAATTCCTCCAAGATGAAGCAGATGTACGATAAGCTTTGCTCGGATATCTCTACGCTGAATGCGCGTAAGGATGCCATCAAGGCGAAGGTGGCCGTGGCCAAGACTCAGGAGAAAATCAATAAGATCGGCTCCAGCATTCAGGGAGCCGCCGACAATCTGTCGGCCTTTGACCGGATGGAGGCCAAGGCCAATCAGATGCTTGACAAGGCCAACGCCATGGCTGAGCTCAATGGCGTCAGCGCTTCCGAGACGGGAGTCGAAGACCTGATGAGCAAATATGACGCACAGCCTTCGGCAGCAGTTGAGGATGAGCTGGCTGCCCTGAAAGCAAAGCTGGGCAAATAATCGGTAAGGGGACACAATGAACGAGATTTATGACACATTAAATCCGATGCAGAGGGAGGCCGTCTTTACTACAGACGGCCCCTTGTTAATCCTGGCGGGAGCAGGTTCCGGCAAGACCAGGGCTCTGACGCACCGGATTGCTTATTTAATTGAGGAAAAAGGGGTTGCGCCGTGGAATATTCTGGCTATCACCTTTACCAACAAGGCCGCCGGGGAGATGCGGGACCGGGTGAACGCTCTGGTGGAGACCGGGGCGCAGAGTATCTGGGTTTCTACCTTCCATTCTCTGTGCGTAAGGATACTGCGCCGGGATGCGGAAAGCTTGGGTTATGACCGGAACTTTACGATCTATGACAGCGACGACCAAAAGACCCTGGTTCGACAGGTGATGAAAAAGCTGGAACTGGATTCAAAGCTGTATCGGGACCGGGCTATCATGAGCGTGATTTCCGCCAATAAAAATGAGCTGATCAGCCCGGAGGAATATGCGGCTCAGGTTTCCGGGGAATACCGCAAGATGCGGATGGCGGAGGCGTATCAGGAGTATCAGGATCAGCTTCGCCGCAGCAACGCTTTTGATTTTGACGATCTGATCATGAAGACAGTGGAGCTGCTGCAAAATAACGGTGAGATTCGGGAGCGGTATCAGGATCGCTTCCGTTATATATTGGTGGACGAGTATCAGGACACCAATACCGCCCAGTTTCGTCTTCTCAGCCTTTTGACCGGAAAGGATAAAAATCTCTGCGTGGTAGGCGACGACGATCAGTCTATCTATAAATTCCGCGGAGCCAACATCGGAAATATCCTCAATTTTGAGCAGATTTACCCGGAGGCAAAAGTCATTAAGCTGGAGCAGAATTATCGTTCCACCAGCCATATTCTGGAGGTGGCCAACGAGGTAATCTCGCACAATGAAGGCCGCAAGGACAAGAGGCTGTGGACCGAAAATGAAGAGGGGGAGCCGGTACATTATGCCAGATATGAGACCGCCTATGATGAAGCAGAGGCTGTGATTCGCCAGGTGGAGCGGGCTCGGGACAGAGGCATAGGTCTGGGAGAATGCGCCGTTTTGTATCGAACCAATGCCCAGTCCCGTATTCTGGAGGAAAAATGTATCCAGCACAATGTGCCCTACCGGCTGATCGGCGGGGTGAATTTCTACCAGAGAAAAGAGATCAAGGACATTCTGGCCTATTTAAAGACTGTGGACAACGGACGGGATGACCTGGCTGTCCAGAGAATCATTAATGTACCCAAAAGAGGAATTGGAAACACTACCATTGGCAAGGTTATGCTCTATGCTTCCGCCAATGATCTGAGCTTTTATGACGCGCTGACCAGGGCGGAACGGATACCGGGACTCGGTCGGGCCGCTCAGAAGCTGGAAGGCTTTGTGAATTTGATCCAGGTCTACCGCAGCAAGCTGGAATACAAGACATCGGTGTCGGAGCTGATCCGGGATATCCTGGAAACCAGCGGCTATGACGAGGAGCTTGCCAAAGACGATGAGCTGGGAGCAGAGGCGCGCCGTGAGAACCTGGAGGAGCTGATCAACAAGGCGGCAGATTATGAGGCTGCGGCAGAGAATCCGACGCTTAGCGGATTCCTGGAGGAGGTAGCTCTGGTGGCCGAGGTGGATAATCTGGATGCAGAGGAAGACAGACTGACACTGATGACGCTCCACGGAGCCAAAGGACTGGAATTTACCAAAGTATTCCTGACAGGGCTGGAGGACGGGCTTTTTCCCGGCAGTCAGGCGGTTAGTTCCGACGATCCCGGGGATATGGAGGAGGAGAGACGGCTGTTTTATGTGGGGGTGACCCGTGCAAAGAAGGAGCTGACCCTGACCTGCGCTACTTTGCGTATGGTCAATGGTGAAAATCGCTTTTGCCGCCGTTCCCGCTTTATCGACGAGATTCCTCAGGAACTTCTGCTGGATGAAAAGGCGGCCAGAAAGGCTGCCCGCTCGGAAGGCGCGGGAGGAGAGGGACGTATGTCCGGCCAGGGGGCGGGGGGAGCTTCCAGGGGTTTTGCCGATTCGGTACGGGGCGTGTCGCCGGCTTATCGGGCTCCGGCCTACGGAGGCTTTGGCAAGCTCACGGAAAATAACAATATTTTTTTGGGTAAGCAGTTTACGGTGACCAAGGAGGAGAGCCTGGATTACCAGGTCGGCGACCGGGTGCGGCATGTCAAATTCGGTGAGGGAACCGTCCGCAATATTGCAGAGCAGAAGCGAGACTTCGAGGTGACGGTGGAATTCGACAATTATGGCATCAAGAAAATGTATGCTTCCTTTGCTCGCCTCCAGAAACTATAAAAATACAGAAATGATTGGGATGTCGGCCTGCTGTATTTTCTCCGCAGCGAGATATGTGGGAAAGTGCATGGGAAAGCGTATTTGCAGATAGCTTTTTTTCATCAAATATGCTATGATATTTTATATTAAAGCTGTACATAATACCATTAGAAAGGAATTGGTGACGATGAAGAAGATGGACGAGCTGATGACGACTTTAAAATTAGACGAGCTTTTGAACAAAAGAGAAAATGACAAGAAAAAAAATATGCTGCTGTGGGTGCTGGCTATCATAGGCGCAGTCGTTGCTATCGCCGGTATCGCTTACGCCGTATATCGTTTTGTCTGCCCTGCCTGCCCCGGTACGGATGATGATTTCGATGACGACTTCGACGATGATTTCTTTGACGATGACGATTTCCTGGATGATGAGGAGAAAGTTACGGACGAGAAGGATGGCGAAGAGGAGTAAGGCTGCCAGATGCCAGGTATCCTGCCAGGGCGGCCGCAGACTTCAGACGGTATCCGTGACAGCGGCAGACAGCCGGAGATCATAAGAACACAGATATAAGTGCGATGAAGGGGCCCGCTTCCGTATATTGGCTACGGCGGCGGGCCCCAAAGTTCGTTTTAGGATTAAGGCCGGATTGTATTGGCAGCAGGCAGAATCACCAGCTCATGGAACAACAGGCGCTCATGGAGTAACAGGAATAACGGACAATGGATGAAACAGATAGCGGGTGAAATGGATAACGTACGAAATGAATAACGGGCGAAACGGGAGAGGATGAACGAATATGAAAAAAGGTGAAGTATATGAAGGAGTGGTGGAGACTACTCTGTTTCCTGCTAAGGGCATTGTGGAGGCCGAAGGCCGCCGGGTAGAGGTAACGGATGCGCTGCCCGGTCAGCGCATCCGTTTTGCCGTGAGCAAAATTCGCAGCGGGCGGGTGCAGGGAAGGCTTTTGGAGGTGCTGGAAGCGTCTCCTCTGGAGCGTAGAGGCGCGGATGAAAGCGGGGAAAAGCTGTGTCCGCATTTTGGACTCTGCGGCGGCTGTGTATATCAGACGCTGCCTTATAAAGAACAGCTGAAACTCAAGGAAGAGCAGGTGCGTAGGCTGCTGTCTCCGGTGTTGGGGGATGAGAGACTGGCAAAGATATGGGAACCTATCATTGGCAGTCCGCAAACCTATGGCTACCGCAATAAGATGGAGTATTCCTTTGGCGATGAGGTCAAAGGAGGACGCCTGTCTTTGGGAATGCATAAGAAGGGAAGTTTCTATGATATTGTGACGGTGGACGGCTGCCTCATTGCGGATGAGGATTTTGCCTCCATTGTGTCGGCTGCACGGGCTTATTTTGAGGAGAGGGGAGTTATCTTCCATCAAAAAATGCGCCATACCGGCTACCTGCGTCACCTGCTGGTGCGAAAGGGGAAGAAGACTGGACAAATTCTGGTATCTTTGGTGACATCCAGCCGATACGATCAGGCCTATGGGGGGCAGCCGTATGCTGAGGCATGCGGAGAGGCTTCCGGAGAGGTTTCCGGGGCGTCCGCCGCAAGGCAGATCAGCCAGGAAGAACTGTTAGCCGGATTCCGGGACCGTCTGCTGGCCTTGCCGCTGCAGGGAAGCTTTGCAGGTATTCTTCATACAGTCAACGACAGTCTGGCTGATGTGATCTGTAATGAGGGAACAACCGTCTTGTATGGTCAGGATTTCTTTTACGAGGAATTGCTGGGGCTGAAGTTTAAAATTTCACCGTTTTCTTTTTTCCAGACCAATTCCCTGGGGGCGGAAGTGCTGTATCAGAAGGTACGGGACTACATAGGAGAGACAGACGGGAAAGTGGTTTTTGATCTTTACAGCGGTACGGGTACCATTGCCCAGATCCTGGCGCCGGTGGCCGGCCAGGTGGTAGGAGTGGAAATTGTAGAGGAAGCCGTGGAAGCAGCCAGAGAAAATGCCGCCCTGAACGGTTTAGACAACTGCCGTTTCCTGGCAGGGGATGTGCTGCGAGTGCTGGATGAGCTGACAGAAAAGCCGGACTTGATTGTCCTGGACCCTCCCCGCGACGGCATTCACCCCAAGGCCCTTCCCAAGATTATTGCTTATGGCGTAGAGCGGATCGTCTATGTCAGCTGCAAGCCCACCTCTCTGGCCCGTGACCTGGAGGCCTTCCTGGCCGGAGGCTACCAGGTGGAGAAGGCGGGGACCGTGGATATGTTTCCCTGGACGGGGAATGTGGAGACGGTAGTCTTGCTTTCCAAGGGAGAAAATTGACTCGAAGAAAGTGCGTGTGGAGTTTTCTCTGGAGTACATGGATATGTCCGGGTTCCGGAATGATGCCACATATGGTCAGATTAAATAGAAATATGGTATTATTGGAGACAGAACGGTTAATTCTCCGCAATGTAAAAGCAGAGGATATAGCCCTCACATGGAGTCCCAAATCTTTGAGAAGTGGGTTAACCCTGCTACAGAAGAAATCGCCGGTGTCATTCAAAAATAAAAAATGACTTTTCGAAAGTAAGCGGTACAATAAAGGGTATTAACACCGTTTTGGTGATTGAATACAAATTTATTGCAGAAAGGGTGGTTTAATTATGAAGATGAATCGTGTATGGAGGGTT
>CALWLM010000064.1 GCA_944381515.1 uncultured Lachnospiraceae bacterium
AGCGCGAATTATACCCGCAGAGCGCATCCCAAAAACAACCGCTTGCAGGGAGGAGGTCACATTTTATGGAACAGTATATTTTAGCAATTGATCAGGGCACTACCAGCACCCGGGCGATTCTCTTTGATCGGGCCAACCGCATCGCCGGCAGTTCCCAGAAGGAATTTACACAGTTTTTCCCCAAACCCGGCTGGGTGGAACACGACGCCAATGAAATCTGGCTGTCGGTACTCTATGTGATGATGGACGCCGTTCGCCAGGCAAATATTCAGCCGGAGCAGGTAGCGGCCATCGGCATCACCAACCAGCGGGAGACCGCCGTAGTCTGGGACCGGCGCACCGGCATACCGGTCTACAACGCCATTGTCTGGCAGTCCCGCCAGACCGCCGATATCTGCGATGAGCTGCGCTCCGGCGGATACCAGGATATGATCAAAGAAAAAACCGGCCTCCTTATCGATCCCTATTTCTCCGCCACCAAGGTCAAATGGATACTGGATCACGTAGAGGGAGCCCGGGAGAAGGCCGAGCGGGGCGACCTGCTCTTTGGCACCATAGACAGCTGGCTGGTCTGGAAGCTCTCCGGCGGAAAGGCCCATGTGACAGACTATTCCAACGCCTCCCGAACCCTTCTTTACAATATTTTTGACCTGCGCTGGGACGAAGAGCTGTTAAAGCTCTTTGATATTCCAGCCTCCATGCTCCCCGAGGTTAAGCCGTCTTCTTATGTTTACGGCGTTACGGCTCCCTATCACTTTTTTGGCAGAGAGGTTCCCATCGCCGGCATCGCCGGAGATCAGCAGGCCGCCCTTTTTGGACAGGCCTGTTTCGAGCCGGGCATGGCCAAAAACACCTACGGCACCGGCTGTTTCCTGCTGATGAATACCGGAACCCAGCCAATTCGCTCCCGCTTCGGTCTGGTGACCACCATCGCCTGGGGCTATGGCGGCCAGGTAGAATATGCCCTGGAGGGCAGTATCTTTGTGGCCGGCAGCGCCGTGCAGTGGCTCCGGGATTCCCTGGGCCTCATCCACACTTCTGCCGAGAGCGAGGAAGTGGCCTCCCAGGTGGAAGACAGCGAAGGCGTCTATGTGGTGCCCGCCTTTGTGGGGCTGGGCGCCCCTTACTGGGACGACAAGACCCGCGGCGCCGTCTTTGGCCTGACGCGGGGCAGCACCCGCGCCCATCTGGTCCGGGCTACCCTGGATTCCCTGGCCTACCAGACCAGAGACATCATTCTTTCCATGGCCCAGGACAGCGGCACTCCGCTCAAAAAGCTGAAAGCCGACGGCGGAGCTGTGCAGAACAATCTGCTGATGCAGTTCCAGAGCGATATCCTGGGCGTGCCGGTGGAACGTCCGGTCATCAACGAGACCACCGCCCTGGGCGCCGCCTATCTGGCGGGCCTGGCCGTAGGCTTCTGGGAGAGCAGAGATCAGGTAAGAGAAAACTACCGCGTCGACCGAATCTTTACTCCTGCCATGGAGGATGAGCGGCGCGAGGAGCTGTACCGCGGCTGGAAGAGAGCCGTGGACGCAGCCAGACGCTTCTAAAGCCAAAGGCAGTGCAGTCAAAAAGGGGGATGCGGCCCGCCCAGACCGGCGAGGCTGCATCCCCTTTTTGGCTTATATTTTTATTGTCACGGTTTCAAAAAATACTACGCCTGCGCGAATATTATTCTCACCCCAGCAGCATTCCTCCATCTACTACCAGATTGGCCCCGGTAATATGGCGGGCTTCGTCGCTGCACAGAAAATATACGGCGTCAGCAATATCCTCAGGCTCGGCCGGATATCCCAGAGTACCCAGGCAAATATTTTCCTCACAGTTTTTGATTCCCAGCCGCCGGTAATTCTCCAGCGTATTCTTCATCATCCCGGTATTGACCCATCCCGGCGACACGCAGTTGATCCGAATGCCATATCTGCCGTATTCGTTGGCCGCATTCTGCGTCATCCCAATCACGGCCCACTTGCTGGAGCCGTAACCGATTTCATAGGTATAGCCTCTCATCCCCGACACAGAGCCAAAATTCACAATAGCCCCCCTTCGCTGCTCAATCATGGCGGGAAGAATATTCTGCATCATCAGGAAGGTACCAAACACATTGACCTCGTAGATTCTGCGAAAATTTGCAAAAGAATAGTCTACCGTCTCGGCGTACTGTCCCACAATACCGGCGGCGTTGACCAGCGCGTCCACACGGCCAAGTTCCCGGCGGATTCGGTCCGCCGCTGTCTTTACCTGTTCTTCATCGGAGATATCCGCCTCATAGCAGGAAAGCTGATCCCAGGGCAAACCCGACGCTTCTGCCACCTTTTTCAGCTCGCTCTCCTTTATTCCCACCATAGCTATGCGGTAACCGTGCTTCCCAAATTTTTCTACCAGTTTCGCACCGATCCCCCCGGCCGCTCCGGTCACAACGCATACCCCGCCAAACTCGCTCATCATTTCCTCCCTCTCGCCCGGACTTGCCGCCCCGGCTATTCTATCTCCCAGCATATAACACTTTTGGCACAGAATCAAGTCCTGCACTTCTTACGTCCGCCGCCCGGCCGCCGCCCACTTCCGGCCAAATAGTGGACACCGCCAGGGGATTGTGCTACAATAGCTTCAATGCTTGTGATTGCAAAGGAGATTTCGCCATGTCGAGAAAAAAGCCCAAGAGGGAATTCAGCCCCAACGCCCATGCCTCCATCTATCTGCTTGCCCTGCTTTACGTAGGCTACCAGCTTTTTCAGCTGATTAAAAACGCAGTGAACGGCGGAGCGAACGCCCCCTCCACTCTCAATCTGGTTCTGGGTATCGTCGTTCTGGGCGGCGGCGTAATTTTGCTGGCCTTTTTGATATGGCGGATGACTCACCTGCCGGCTTCCGATAACGTTTCATCAAACAGTTCGGGTAACGCTTCGAATAACAGTTCGGATACCCCCTCTGCTTCCGGCAGCGATGCGCAGCCCGCAGATGCCCAGGCCCTTACCGAAACGGTTTCCGGCGACTTTTCACAGAATACGGATACGCCGGATAAATCCTGATTAAATGGAATCCTGCGCAGCAGGATTCTTCGCATACCGAATGCGATCTCACGCATTGTATACTCGTTCATAACGATCTCATTCGTAAAATACATCTTCTCACCGGAAGCTCTTTCCATCGTTTTCACTCCCGCAAAAGGCTGTTCAAAAGTCCGAAACCTGTTTTGTCACCCCCATTACAGCAGCGATCCCGGTGCGTAAAAACAGCTCCATTACAAACGCGCGGGAGAGCAGCCCTTTCTAATAAGGAACGAACTCATTTCAGTCCGACCATTTTCGTGCTATTACGGCATTTTGCCTGTCCATTTTTTCCCATTTAAAGCAGTGCTCCGGCAAAATATATAAGGAAATAAATATTTCACATAATTTTATATTGCATTTTACCCAAGACATGCTGTATAATAATGACACTGGAACAATCCTGATTCCACTAATAAAAAAGGAGGATACCTAAAATGAAAATCAAAAAGATCC
>CALWLM010000065.1 GCA_944381515.1 uncultured Lachnospiraceae bacterium
CGCCTCAACGATAGAAAGGACAGCCCGGCCACCGAGGTGCTGTTCATGGCCCGCCCTACCATGTCCAAGGTGCTCTACACCCAGCAGCTGGGCCGCGGCATGCGGCTATCTCCCGGCAAGGAGAGCCCGATGGTCTTCGACTTCGTGGACAACGCCAGCCAGTACAACATGCCCTACTCCATGCACCGGCTGTTCCGGCTGAAGGAGTACAAGCCCGGTGCGCTGGTGCTGGGCACCAAGGGGCAAAAGGCGGCTGAACAGGGGCTTTATGACAAGGGCGAGCGCCCGGATGCCCTCATCGACTGGCCGGTGGACGCCCTGGACTACGAGCTGGTAGACATCTTCAACTGGCAGGAGGAAGCAAAGGATATGTATAGTCAGCAAGAGCTGATTAGGCATCTTAGCGTCCAGAAAACGCAAACTGTTGAAGAATATATTAAGCGAGGGAAGATCATTCCTGACTTGATTGTTAACCTTTCTGGGAATAAGCAGTTTAAATATTATAGGAAAGAACGTGTAGAAGAATTTGCAGAACGCTTTGGTTGGACAGTTATCACTGAGGGGAACCGATATGAACTATTTATGGATATGATACAGAAAATGATAATGGATCATTCTTATAAACCTGTTCTTATTAAAGCTATTCTAAAATCTGCCGATGCTAAAGGTCGTGTCAATTTAGATGACATTGTATCTTATTTTCGTTCGTTTTACGAGGAACGCCGTTTAGCCGGTCTCACAGTTGAAAAAAGAAATAGTATTTTCGCGAAAGATCATTATACGGATAAGGAAGCTTTGTATAATATTCTCTCTAATCCTTTTAAACGATTTGAAAATATGCAGATGCTACATCATACCAAAACCTTAGGTATAATCCAGGTGGATGAATCCGTCTGGAAAAAACTAACCTGGGAAAGGAAGCAAAAAATCGAGCAAATTTGTGACGAAAAACTTGAACAGTACTACCAAAGAATAAAAGAGAATGGATAAAGTTTATAAACCCCTATGTGTATAAAATACAGAACAGGTGAAAGCAGATGACCGAAGTCGTTGCAGCACTGATCTGGGATCAGGACAAGTTTATGATCTGCCAGCGTCCGGCTCATAAGGCCAGAGGACTGCTGTGGGAGTTTGTTGGCGGCAAGGTGGAACCGGGCGAAACAAAGGAGCAGGCGCTAATCAGGGAGTGTCGGGAGGAACTGGCCGTAACGCTAGATGTGGGCGAGGTGTTCATGGATGTAGTCCACGAATATCCCGATCTGACAGTCCACCTGACGCTGTACCATGCCTCTATCCGGGAAGGTACCCCTCAGAAGCTGGAGCACAATGACATCCGCTGGATCACGGTGGACGGGATCGACCAATTTACATTCTGCCCGGCTGACGAAGTAATTCTGACAAAATTGAGATCTCTCAAGTAACAACGGTGGCTCCCCTTGATGATGTAAGGAAGTTCCAACATGCAGAGAAAGGAAAAAGGGCGATGAACGTCATCTGCTTCGGCGATTCCAACACCTACGGCTACGATCCCCGGGGCTATTTCGGCGGGCGGTATGACGCGGACTGCCGGTGGGTGGATATCCTGGCTGCGGAGACTGGCTGGACGATCTCCAACCTGGGACAGAACGGCCGGGAGATCCCCTCCTCCGCCCCCGCCTTCCCTGCCGACACGGATCTGCTGATCGTCATGCTGGGGACCAACGATCTGCTCCAGGGCCGAAGCCCGGAGCAGGCCATCGAGAGGCTGGAGCGGTTCCTCTCCGGCATCTCCCTGGATCGAAGCAGGATCCTGCTGATTGCACCGCCGCCGGTGACCCTGGGCGAGTGGGTCCCCAGTCCGCAGCTCATTGATGACTCCCGCGCCTTCGCCCGGCTCTGTCAGGCCCTGGCGGAGCGAATGGGCATCCGCTTTGCTGACGCCGGAAAGTGGGACATCCCCCTGGCCTATGACGGCGTCCACTTCACGGAGCAGGGCCACAAAGCCTTTGCCGCCGGACTTCTGGAGAAACTCAGATGAAACGAATGATCCCCCTGCTGCTCTCCCTCCTGCTGTTGGCTGGATGCGGCGGGAATACCGCCGACGGCGCCTACCGGCAGATCTCCCAGGAAGAGGCCAAGGAGATGATGGACAGCCAGGAGGTCATCATCCTGGACGTGCGGGAGCAGGACGAGTACGACGGCGGCCACATTCCCGGCGCCGTGCTGCTGCCGGTGGGCACCATTGATGAAACCACCGCCGCCGGGGTGATCCCCGAGAAGGACGCCACGGTGCTGGTCTACTGCCGCAGCGGAAACCGCAGCAAGACCGCCTCCTCCGCGCTGGCGGACCTGGGCTACACCAACATCTACGAATTCGGCGGCATCAACACCTGGCCCTATGAGACGGAGCCTTGAGGATACCGCCGCGAGGTGGCCGACATGAAACAGCTGACCTGGGAAGATTATTACGAGGGCTTCTACGACTGGTCGCCCGGCACACAGAAGAGCTACACCTACCGCCTGACCGATTACGGACCGGCGGACGAGGTGTGGGAAGTGGCGCAGGAGCTGGCCTTCCAGGACGAGGCCTTCGCCGCAAAGTTTCTGGAAAAGGCGCTGGCCGCCGGCGTCCGCTTTGCCCCGGAGCAGGTGCTGGAGATGGTGGGCACGGTGGAGGAGTCTGTCCTGGGCAAAATCGCGGAGCAGACGGATGTGCCCTTTGACCGGGAGCAGCTGGAAGAGATCTACATGTTGATCGACGACGATTCCTTCCGGAAGATCTCCCGGCGGGCGAAGATCGACGTGTTCGACGACGAGCCTGCCGCCCATGAACAGCCGGAGCAGGTCCGGTACATCCTCCCGAAAAAGAAGAAGGCAGGCCTCTTCACCGCGCTGGCCGCTCTCGCGGCGGGTTCCGCGCTGGCCGGCCGGGGCAGAAAGAAGCACGGCGGGCACTGCGACGGCGACTGCGCCAACTGCCCGCCCCACTACGGGTATCGCTATGGCCGCTGGTACTACGGGAAAGGCCATCAGTACGGCTGCGAATTCGGAGGCAACAAGGGAGACGGAAGTCTGTAAGAACACTGCAGCTGCGTCGCTATATCAAAGAAAGGGCCGGCAGAGCTTTACAGCTCTGCCGGCCTTCCTGTCATCTGCATACCGTTCCTGATTTGCGTTATCCCTATCAGATTGCGTCTAACTGGTGCACAAGTTCATCGAAAGTCACTTCCCCGCGTTCTACTTGCTTTTGCAATTCCCACACCTTGGCCATCAAGGTATTCCATTCGTCAGTACTGATTTTCCCACGAGTCTTTCTCTGTTTCAATCGGTTGTATACCCGGTAAATTTCTCTCTCCGAAAGTGAGCGCTCGGAATTGCGCCGCAGCGCTTTTTGGTGTGCTCCCACCTTTCGGCAGGTACGCACTGTCTCTCCCGGCGCAATATTATTGCAGTAGCAGGTGTTGTATCCGGCGGTAAGCAAAAAATATTTACCACAGTTGTGGCACTTCCGCGGAGCATTGCCAACGGTCAGTCCTCGATAGAACTCAACTTGCAAAAAGGATATCAATCCTGTCAGACCAGAAAACCTTGTCTGCTCCGCTAGGATGATTTTGCCCTTGACTGTGGGAGACTCCATGGGAATAAATTTCACTTGGACCGGAAAACCGTGCTCAGAGGACTGCACATGGATCTTTTTCCCCGCTGTTTCCATATCGCTGTAGAATCGATAGACCCCTGTTGCATAAGCTTCCGAGTTTCTTCGCTGCATGGGTTCCAAATATGCGTCCAATATCTGCATAATTTCTTGTCGAAAAACCCGCAGCAAATCCATAACACCTGTAAGGTTGCGCAGCTGCTTGCCCACTTCTGCCCGTTTTTTGACTGGTATCTTTCGAAGCACAGTCCAAAACGTTTTTACCAAATCGGCATTCTGAGAGATTGGCTGTGACCAATCGATATGCATATCCCGATAGACCGGCAGCCTAGATACAAGAGTCCAGACCTCGTGCATTTTCTCCTGTGCGATCTGCACGGAGCTCTCGGTGTTCTCTTTCCACACACGCTGTATGGCATGGTAAACGTCCTGTAACGCCTGATCAATCGCAGACAGCTCTTCTTCCTTGATATTCAGAATGTCCACAACACACTGTCCGGTCGGATATCCCCGCTCACCAAAGTAAACTTGGTCCTCATGAAAAAGAACTGAAAAATCATCCAGACTGCTTTTGAATTTGCGCTCATCAGCAAATCGATCATCCATCCTGTCGGCCTCCCAGATTGTACCCGATAAATTTTTAAATTTCCATGAACTGGTTAAAACCTATTGAATATGCTTCCAGTTTTTGTTATGATGATTGTACCAGATAGAATTGGAAAAGTCAATCGGAGGATACAGGTATGAAAGAATCAATCCACAAAAACTACGACGACCTGCCGCTGTTTCTCAACGCGAGGACGGTGGCGCAGGTGCTGGGGGTGTCGGTCGCCAGCGGGTATGAGCTGATGCACGAGGCCGACTTCCCCACACTGCGGGTGGGCAGCCGCATGGTGGTGCCCCGGGAGCAGTTCATCCAATGGGTGAACGCCCACACGAAAGGGGGCGGCGGCTGATGGCATACATCCCCTACCGGCGCGATCCCAGCGCCTTCCGCTTCCCGCTCCCCAACCGGATCTGGAAGCACCATCTCAAGTACCCGGACTTCTCCGTGCTGGCCTATCTCCACTACCGGCATCACCGGAAACTGCCCGGCAGGGCGTCGGTGACGGAGCTGACCGGCACCCTGGGTCTGAAACCCGGCGCCGTCAGGCGCATCCTGGATGCGCTGACGCGGCAGGGGCTCGTCACACCGGACCTGGCCCCGGTGGTCGGCAGAGAAAAATATTTCTCGCTGCCGGATGAGGTCTTCTATCTGAACCTGGGAAGCGCGGCCATCGCCGTCTACGCCTTCCTGCTCTATCGGGAAAACCGGAAGACCTATCAGTGCACGCTCAGCTACAAGGCCATCGGATATGCCATCGGCGCCAGCAACAACACCGTGCGCAAGTACGTGCTGGAGCTGGAGGCGGCCGGGCTCATCGCCACCGCCCGCACCGTGGTGGTGGGCGCGGACGGAATGGAGCGCAACGGCTGTCTGCGCTACACGATCCTGCCGGTGCAAAACGCGGTGGAACTGCGTGACCGGCAGCGCCTGGCGGCGCTGGACGCCGCCGTGGAACGGCAGAGGGTGAAAGAGCGCCTGGCCGCGTCCGCCCGGAAAGGAGGTCCTGTCGCATGAGTCTCTTCACGGAACTGACGGA
>CALWLM010000066.1 GCA_944381515.1 uncultured Lachnospiraceae bacterium
CCATAACAGGCTGTATAGTAAAAAGTAATTAAGACTTTGAGGAAGGAGGCAGCAACATGATGACGAGGATTCGAGTAAATGGAGTAATTAACATGGGAGCAAATAACATGGAAAGAAACTGCATCGAGAATTGTAATAAGTGGATAGTCTGCCTCGCAGTCCGTATTTAGCGAATATACCGAGTTCGTATTAATGAGATCGGATGATGGAATGCCGCAGTCTGTCTGACTGCGGCATTTTTACGTTCGGCTATATTTGGATTTTATGGTCCGGGTTCGTGAAAATGGCCCCGGGCCTTTTTGTATTTTCGGGGCTGGCGCCCTTTGGGCCGCTGTCAGACGGTGGGGATGGATGCGCAATGGATGGCGGACAGCGAGGTTTGGAGAGACAAGAGGAGGGAAAAGCGGAGAGTATGAAAAATTTAGGTAAATATATGGCAAGGTACTGGTATCTGTACCTGTTTGCCATAGTCTGTCTGATAACTGGTATCCTGATGGATGTGACAGTGCCCAGAGTGATTGAAAGAATCATCGACGATGTGGTGGTCGGAGGACAGCAGGAGATCCTGCTGGGGCTTTTGGCGGCGCTGTTTTTGCTGGGGACCGGGAGGGGAATATTTAAATACCTCCAGGAATTTACGGCCGATGTGATTGGCGTGCGGATTGCACGGGATATCCGAAGGAAGCTGTTTGCTCATATCGAGCGGATGAGCGTGGGATTTTTTGAGAAAAACAATACCGGTGAACTGATGGCGCGTGTTAAGGATGACGTGGAGAGAATTTGGGATGCGGCAGGGTATGTGGGGATGCTTTGCGTGGAGGCTCTGATTCATACGGTAATCGTTCTTGTCTGTATGGTGCGGATCAGCCCTGCGCTTACCCTGATTCCCCTGTGCATTATGCCGTTGGTGGGCTATGTGGCCATCCGCCTGGAAAAGGGGTTGGATAAGGTATACGATGAGATCAGCGAGGAGACCGCCGTACTCAATACGGTGGCTCAGGAGAACCTGACCGGCGTGCGAACGGTCAAGGCCTTTTCCAGGGAGCGCTATGAGATTGAAAAGTTCCGCCGGCACAATGGAAAGTATTACAGTCTGAATATGGCGCTTGCCAGGCTGATGGCCAAGTATAATCCGAATATTTCCTTTCTGACCAAGACCCTTTTGCTTCTGTGCGTCTGCACCGGAGGAATATTCGTTGTGCAGGACCGGATCAGTCTGGGGCAGCTGGGAGCTTTTATTGAATATGCCAACAATATCGTCTGGCCCATGGAGATCCTGGGCTGGGTAACCAACAGCATGGCGGCGGCTGTGGCCTCCAACAAAAAGATTAACAGGATTCTCGACGAGGAGCCGCAGATTGTATCGCCAGAGGACCCGGTGAGGCTCGAAGAGGTGAAGGGAAGCCTGGAGTTTCGTCACGTGGATCTGGAACTGGGAGGACAAAAGATCTTGTCGGATGTGAGTTTTACGCTGCCGGCAGGCAAGACTTTGGGAATCATGGGAGTGACCGGCTCCGGCAAGACAACCATTGTCAATCTGGCGGAACGATTTTACGATGCCACAAACGGAGAGATTCTGTTGGACGGAGTGGATGTGCGCCGTCTGGATCTGGGGCAGCTGCGTACCAGCATGGCCGTGGTAATGCAGGATGTATTTCTCTTTTCCGATACGGTGGGGGAAAATCTGCGTATCGGCAGCCGGGATCAGATGGAGACGGAGCGGATGGAAAGGGCTGCTGTTATGGCCAGAGCCCACGGCTTTGTGTCTGCTCTGCCCCAGGGCTATGACACAGTGATCGGTGAGAAGGGCGTGGGGCTTTCCGGCGGTCAGAAGCAGCGTCTGAGCATTGCCAGAGCATTGGCGAAGAAGGCGCCGATTCTGATTCTGGACGATTCCACATCGGCGCTGGATACGGAGACGGAGCAGGAGGTACAAAAGGAGCTTGCGTCCCTTACTCAGGTGACCAAGCTGATTATTACGCACCGGATCTCCGCCGTGCGGCAGGCAGATGAGATTCTCGTCCTGGACGGCGGCAGGGTGGCCGAGCGGGGAAGCCATGAGGAGCTTCTGAGGCAAAAGGGGCGTTATTATGATACGTATGTGGCTCAATATGAAGAGCCTGTGGAATTGGAGGAGGTGGATTTATGGCTGTAAATTCCTTTCGGCAGGACGAGGTACAGCGGGAGGTACCGCGGCGCGTAACTCTTATGAGGCTGTACCGCTATCTGTTTGCGTTCAAAAAAGAAATCCTTATGGTGTCGGCTGTTATGGCGGTGACTGTGACCATCGCCCTGCTAAATCCGCTGATCATCGAGAGGGCGGTTAATGTCCATGTGGCCGCACGGGACGTGGAAGGATTAATAAAGCTGGCCCTGGCGGCTCTTGTCCTCAACGTGATCTGGCTCATAGGAGTCAAGGCGCGGATGCTGATTATGGGGCGGGTGTCCAACCAGATCGTGCTGAAGATCCGGGAGGAGCTCTATGTCCATATCCAGACTTTGGGACTCACCTTTTTTGACAGCCGTCCCACCGGCAAGATTCTGGCCCGGGTAATCGGGGACGTCAATTCGCTGAAGGATATGATGTCTGACAGTGTGACCACGCTGATCCCCGATGCGCTTACCGTCGCAGCGGTTATTACTATTATGGTGGTCAAGAGCCCCTGGCTGGCTCTTTCAGCCCTGGCAACGCTCCCGATTCTGGGACTGGGCGTCTATCTGGTCATGATTCTGGGACATAAGCGGTGGCAGGCTGTGAGGCAGAAGACTTCCAATATCAATGCCTATGTCCATGAAAATTTCTCCGGCATTCGGGTAGTGCAGAGTTTCTCGGCGGAAGGGGAGTCTGCGGCAGCCTTTGAACAGGTCCTGGCCGAGCATCAGCATGCCTTTGTTCGGGCGGTACGCCTGGCAGATTCTTTTGGACCTGTAATTGACGTGACCTGGGGCCTGGGAAGCTTTCTGCTGTATTATATCGGCGTCCGCGTTCTTCATATGGGCAGCGTGGATGTGGGTACCTTTTTGGCCTTTGCTACTTATCTGAGCATGTTCTGGAGTCCGATCCGCAACCTGGCAAGCCTTTATAATAAGATTGTCAACAACATTTCCGGCGCTGAACGGATCTTTGACATTCTGGATACGGAGCCAGAAATCGGGGACGCAGACGAAGCGCGGCAGATTCCGCCGATCAAAGGGCGGGTGGAATTTGATCAGGTGAGCTTTGCTTATCCCGACGAGCCGGAGCGGGAGGTTATCTCCAATGTGAGCTTTGATATCCGGCCGGGCGAGACGATTGCCCTGGTGGGTCCTACCGGAGCCGGCAAGACCACCATCGTCAATCTGATTGCACGGTTTTACGATGCGACGAAGGGACAGATCCGCATCGACGGTTATCCGGTGGACTCGGTAACCATAGAGAGTCTGCGCAGCCAGATGGGCGTGATGACCCAGGACAATTTCCTCTTCACCGGCACCATACGGGAAAATATCTGCTATGGTAAGCTGGATGCCACGGAGGAGGAGATGGTGGAAGCGGCCAGAGCTGTCGGCGCTCACGATTTTATCATGAAGCTGGAGAAGGGCTACGATACAAAGCTGCAGGGAGGTTCCGGTCTGTCGGCCGGGCAGAGGCAGCTGATTGCTTTTGCCAGGACGCTGCTTAAGCATCCCAGGATTCTGATTCTGGATGAAGCTACGGCCAACATTGATACCCATACGGAGAGGCTGGTGCAGAAGGGTATCGCAGCCCTGCTGGCAGGACGTACCTCCTTTGTCATTGCTCATCGTCTTTCAACGATCAAGCAGGCCAGCCGTATCTTTGTGGTGGATCATCAGGGGATACAGGAGGAAGGCACCCATGAGGAGCTTTTACGGAAAAAGGGACAGTATTATCAGCTGCATCTGGCGGCCAGCCGCCGGTAATTGCTTGTGAAACCGGCAATCTTTTGAGAAGAGGAGGACAAAACGATGGATAAGGAGCGGAGCCTGATCTGCCGGCGGGTGGAGACCGAGGCAGACGTGGAGGAGGCATATCGGATTTATCTGTCCAACCCGGAGTATTTTCTTCTGGCGTCGGGACATATTCCTGAGCGGAGGGAAATATACAGGGATCGGGAGGTTCGTCCGCCGGAAGCGGAGCTGCGATGCAAAAGCTTTGGATTGTGGAGCCTGGAAGGAGAAAATGTGGCGGTGACGGATCATCTGGAGGGTTACCCGGAGGACGCAGCTTAGGATGTCTCAGGAGTATGTGGCAGATCAGCTGGGAATCAGCAGGCAGGCTGTGGCCAAATGGGAGGCGGGAAAAAGCGAGCCTTCGCCGGCTAATCTGATGGAGCTTTCTGCCCTGCTGGAACTAAGCATGGAGGAACTGACTGATCCAAGAGGATATTTTGATGTTCGTCTGGAAAATGAGTGTCAGGAGAAGGAGATTGTCCAGAAGGAACAGGAAAGAAAGAGAAACGCGAAGTTTTTGCTGGGAAGATGGATAGGCTATATTAATATAAACGCCGCTGCGGTGGGGTATTCCGGCGTGCTGACGGTAGAAGGAGATGCTGTGCCCTATGCCTATTGGACAGTGATTATGGCAGTAGGCCTAGTG